>JAHHUB010000196.1 GCA_020024175.1 Oscillospiraceae bacterium
AAATAAAACTATGATATCAGAATCAGGAGATATCTCAGTTAATAATTTAACTTACGAAATAAATAACATCAAAATAATTGACAACATTTCAGTTAAATTTGAAAAAGGAAAAAAATATCTAATTACAGGAGAAAGTGGCAGTGGAAAGTCTACATTACTTCGACTTATTGCAAATATTGATGCAGATAATTATAGCGGAGAAATTTTATTTGGAAATCAAAACATAAAATATGCTGATATGGATTCCTATTATAAATTTGTATGCCCTGTTTTTCAGGAACCCTATCTGTTTTATACATCACTGGAAGAAAACATACTTATGGGATGTAATAATTTAAAGTCAGAATATGAAGATGTTATAGATAAACTGAATTTAAGACAATTTGTTGAAAGATATAAAAATGAGGAAATTACTCCCCTAATAATTGAGCAAATGTCAGGTGGTGAAAAACAAAGAGTTGCTTTAGCAAGGGCTATTCTTAAAAAACCTAAAGTATATTTACTTGATGAATTTACTTCTGCTTTAGATAAAGAAACTTCTGAAATGGTAGAAAAAATCATTTTAAATGAAAATGCCACTGTTATACATATCTGCCATAAGCCAAATGAAAAATTATATTCACTTTATGATGCCCACTATGTTATGAAAAGCGGCAATTTAATATAGTATCAGATTTTCAGAAAATATAGGTAAAAATGCCACAAGCGGTGTTTTTTCATAGTTGCTCCTAAAAATATTTCCCACATTATATACTCTCAATTAATAATTTATCTTATTATAACAAATAACAAAATTTTTGTACATATAATATGTTTTTAATCAAATATTGTATTAATTTCACATTTACCTATAAATATTCCTGAAAAAGTTATAAAGTGTATTAGTTTAAGATAACAGTTAAATTTAAAGCTGTGATTTTTTATATAACTTTTGTCGCACACAAAAAACTGGTTGTTATTTTGTTTCTCACTCTTTGTTACCAACTGTCTAAAGATATTAACTAAAATATAATAATTACCTTGACCAAACATTAATATTTAAAAAAAACAATGTGCTATATATAAGGTGTTATAAAATGAAAAACAATACAAATAGTGTTTATGAAAACATGAAATATATCATTTGTAACTGGTTTAAATGGGATAAAAAGGGGACATTTATCGCTTTTATGAAAATTCCTATTACAATATTGATTCCAATTATTATTTCATTTATGAATAAAGCTTTAATTGAGCTTATTTTAAACAAAGCTAATATTATAACTTTTATTTGGGTATTAGGAGCGGTTTCGCTGTTGCTTGGAGTTTTAAATTGTATTTCACATATGATTTCAGAAAACATCTCTGCATTTCAACAAAATATTAGTATTCATTACGCAGTTGAGGCTTTTGAAAAGCTTTTAACAATGGATTATGAATTATTAGAGAGCTATGAAGGTAGAATGAAATTTGAACGCTGCCATCAGTTTGCTTTTGATGGTAATCAATCTGATGGAGCATGGGCAGCAGTTCGTCTTATAGGACTTATAGAAAGTATATTAGGTATTTTTACTTATGCTATATTGTTTTCTTATGTAAGTCCTATTCTCATATTGTTTATTTTGATTACATGTTTACTAGAATCTTTTACATATCATGCTGCAAACAAAATTGCTATTAAAACAGAAAATGAAATGGTACATGATGAAATGTATTTTTCATACTTTTTTCGATTAGCTACTGATTTTGTTGCAGAAAAAGATATTCGTCTTAATAGTGCAGCAAGTTGGCTTGAACATACTTTAGACAAAAGTATCGCTGCATATACAAAAGTTATGAGATGGTATACCAATGAAACCACAAAACTGACTGTTTTACAAGCTTTGTGTTCTATGATTCGAGATACGGCAATATTTGGTTTTTTGATTTGGGATGTTTGGACTGGAAATATTGCTGTATCAGATTTTGTATTTTGTTTCGGACTTGTAGGCGGTTTTTCCAGTTGGCTCAATGGAATTTCAGGACATATTTCAAGTTTACACAGGATATCTTTGGAATGTGGTAAATACCGTGAATTTATGTCTCTAAAAAAAGCGGTGGAGACTTCGGGAAATTTATTATCTGATGCTGACATTAACAGCATTGAATTTTGTGATGTAAGCTTTACTTATGATAACAAAAAAATGGTTTTAGACCACATCAATTTAAAAGTACAAAAAGGAGAAAGAATTTCTATTGTAGGAGAAAACGGTGCAGGTAAAACAACTTTTATTAAACTGTTATGTGGTTTATATACCCCAACATCCGGAAAAGTATTAGTCAATGGACAAGATTTAAAATATATTGATTGTTCAATATATTTTAAACAGATTGCAGCGGTGTTTCAAGATTATACATTACTTCCATCAAGTATTCTTAAAAACATTACTCTTGCAGAAATTTATAATAAAGATAAAGTATGGAAAGTGCTTGAAGATGTTGATCTTTCCAAAAAAATTAAAAAATTGAGAAACGGCCTAAAAACCAAATTGGGCAGACAATCAGATAAAGACACTTCTTCACTTTCAGGAGGAGAAATGCAAAAATTATTATTTGCAAGAGCTCTCTATAAAGATGCTCCAATACTAATTTTAGATGAACCTACAGCAGCACTTGACCCTATTGCTGAAGAAATGTTGTATTTACAATATAAGGACTTAACAAAAGATAAAATCTCCTTCTTTACATCACATAGACTTACATCTACTCGTTTTTGTGATAAAATTATATTTATGAAAAATGGTAAAATTACAGAGTGTGGTAGTCATTCCGAACTTATGGCACAGGCTGGAGAATATAGCAATATGTACAAAGTACAAGGATTTTACTATCAGCAGGAGGTTAATCATTCATTATGAAGAAAAAAAATACTACATTAAAATCCTTTTCATTTATTTATAAAAATAAAAAAAGTTCTGTTTTTGTAGCTGCTTTCTCAGGGATAATAAAAGCTATAAAGCCATATGTATATATT
>JAHHUB010000197.1 GCA_020024175.1 Oscillospiraceae bacterium
GCTATTGACAATATACCCGATATGGGTATATAATGTGAACACAGAAATACCATATGGGGGTATATAAAATACTAAAGGAGGAAATTATATTGAAAGAAGAAATTTATGATATAGGTGGTATGCACTGTGCAGCCTGTTCTTCGGCAGTGGAGAGAGTTACCCGCAAAATGGACGGAGTTTCCGAAAGTGAAGTAAATTTGCCTATGAACCGTATGAGAATTGTTTATGATGAGAGCAAGGTTACTCCGGAAATGATTATAAAAAAAGTGGAAAGAGCAGGATTTACCGCAAAATTAAGGGCGGAGGAAGAAGATGTAAAACCTCAGAAAAACAATGAGGAAAATGAGCTTAAAAACGAAAAAATTTCTCTTTGGATTTCCGTTATAATGGCTGGACTTTTGCTTATTGTTTCCATGGGACAGATGATGTTCCCCAATATGCCTATTCCTGACATTATATCTATGGATAAAAACCCTTATAATTTTGCAATTTTGCAAATGCTTTTGACAATCCCGGTTTTATACCTGGGCAAGAAATTTTTCATAGGGGGATTTAACTCATTGTTCCATGGCAATCCCAACATGGATACTTTGGTGGCAGTAAGTTCCACAGCATCTTTTTTATTTAGTGTTGTAATGACATTTTTAATCGGCAAGGATACTCACTATGTTCATAACCTGTATTTTGAATCTGCATCAGTAGTGGTGGCACTGGTTTCTGTAGGTAAATATCTTGAAGCCATAAACAAGGAAAAAACCACAAACACTATCACATCTTTGATGAAATTAAATCCCGATACTGCTTTACTGGTGGACGAAAATGGCACATGGGAAGTTCCTGTTTCCAAAATTAAAACAGGTGATACTGTTTTGGTTAAGCCCGGTACTCAAATTCCTCTTGACGGAATAATAAAAGATGGCAGCGGCAGTGCAGATGAATCAATGCTGACAGGTGAGAGTATGCCTGTTGAGAAAAAAATCGGTGATGAAGTTATTGGTGGAAGTGTGCTTGTAAACGGTGCAATATATGTAACTGTAACAGCTACAGGTTCTGACACAACCCTGTCAAAAATTATAAAATTTGTAGAAGATGCTCAAGGCAAAAAGGCTCCTATTGCCAAAATGGCAGATAAGGTTGCTGGGGGATTTGTACCCGTTGTTATGGCAATCGCTGTAATTTCCGCTGTAATTTGGCTTTTAGTTGGCAAGGAATTTTCATTTGCACTTAAAATATTCACTTCTGTTTTGGTTATTGCCTGCCCATGTGCTATGGGGCTTGCCACACCTACTGCCACAATCGTGGGAACAGGTTTGGGAGCTTCCAAAGGTATTTTAATCAGAAACGGAGAAGCTTTGGAAATTACACACAGTGTAAAAACCGTAGTTTTTGATAAAACAGGTACAGTAACTGAAGGCAAACCCTCCGTTACTGAAATTATAGGAGAAAATAATACACAAATTCTTTCAGCAGCATATGCATTGGAAAAATTGTCTGATCATCCGTTGTCAAAGGCAATTTGTGATAAAGCAAAAGAATCTGATATTACAGCACCTGAAGTAAAAAAATTTGACAATATTACAGGTAAAGGCATTGTGGGCAATGACGATGCAGAAAATGAATATGCTGTAGGAAATGTCAAACTTATGGACGAAAAGAATATTGACATAAATGATTACAGAAATAAAGCACAGGAGTTGGAAAAACAGGGAAAAACCGTTGTATATATTGCGGAAAACGGCAAAGCTTTGGGTATAATTGCCATTGCCGATAAGATTAAAACCGACGCAAAAGACACCATTAGCCAGCTTAAAAATATGGGTGTTAAAACAGTTATTCTCACAGGGGACAACAGAGCTGCTGCAGAAGAAATCGGCAGACAATGTGGTGCTGATGAAGTTATTTCAGAAGTTTTACCCACCGAAAAAGCTGAAGTTATCAAAAAATATCAGGAAAACGGTGATATTGTAATGATGGTAGGGGATGGTATAAATGATGCACCGGCTCTTACACAGGCAGATATAGGCTGTGCTATCGGAAACGGAAGCCATATAGCTATTGATTCCGCACAAATTGTACTTATGAAAAATGATGTAATGGATGTAGTAAGAGCTATTCGCCTTAGTCGTTACACTATTGCAAATATTAAACAAAATCTGTTTTGGGCATTTTGCTATAATACATTGGGAATTCCGGTTGCGGCAGGTGTACTGTATCCAGCATTTAATATGCTGCTTTCTCCAATGATAGGAGCTTTGGCAATGAGTTTGAGTTCATTGTTTGTGGTTTCAAATGCATTAAGACTTAAAACCAAAAAAATCTAGGGAGGTTTATTCATGGGTGAATGTTGTCATCATGAAAAAAAACACCGTGAACCGGAAGAATACAAAAGCCTTAAAAACCGTCTGAGCCGCATTGAAGGTCAAGTGCGAGGACTTCAAAAAATGTTGGAGGAAGATGTGTATTGCACAGATATATTAACACAGGTATCTGCGGTACAGGCGGCACTGAATTCATTCAGCAAAGAGCTTTTGGAAAATCACATCAGAACCTGCGTGGTTCATGATATAAGAGAGGGCAAAGACGAGGTTATATCTGACCTTGTTAAAACCATACAAAAATTAATGAAATAAAGAAAGAGGTAAAGAAACATGATTACACTTAATGTATCCAATATGCATTGCGGAAAATGCGTAGCAAGAATTACTGATGCTTTTAACGGTGAAAACATCAAATTTGAAATCAGCCTTGAAAATAAGACTGTATCTGTTGAAGAAAAAGATGTAGCCACAGCAAAGGAAATTTTGGAAGATTTGGGCTTTGATGCCGAATAATTAAATTAAAAAAGAGGCTGGACAGTTTGTTCAGTCTCTTTTTCTGCTCTTTTTACAAAAAATTTTAAATACTCAAAATATAATATTTTAAAAATCTATATACAAATTTATAAAATATGTTATTATATATTATATAATATTGT
>JAHHUB010000198.1 GCA_020024175.1 Oscillospiraceae bacterium
AGTTGAAATACTATTATTAACGGTTGCATTTTATATACAGACCATTGTTCATGAAGCAGGGCACTTAATTTTTGGACTTTTGAGTGGATATAAATTTTTGTCATTTCGAGTAGGCAGATTTATGTTAATCAAAAAAAACGGAAAACTTACATTTGGAAATTATTCTGTTGCCGGCACAGGAGGTCAATGTCTTATGTCTCCGCCTGATATGATAAACGGCAAATTTCCTGTAGTTATTTATAATATGGGAGGAGTGATTTTAAATCTTGTTTTTTCAGCGGTAATTTTTCCTTTAATTAAGTTTACAGAAGGCAAGCTTTATATTTTTTTAATGATGGTTTTTCTTTTTGGAATTTTTATTGCTTTAATTAACGGTATACCTATGACTATGGGGCTTATTGATAATGATGGAAAAAATACAATTTCTTTGGCAAAAAACCCAGAAGTTAGAAAGGGTTTATGGTTTCAGCTTAAAATGAATGAAATGATGTGCAATGATGTAAGGCTAAAAGATATGCCTGATGAGTGGTTTGAAATTCCGTCAAAAGAGGCAATGAAAAACCCTGTGTCAACAGCTGTAGCTGTATTTAGAGAAAACAGATTTATGGATGCCAAAGATTTTGAGTCAGCTGCCCAATTAGCTGACAGCCTTTTAAATAGTGAAAGTGCTATGGTGGGACTGCATAAATGCGTGATTGCTTGCGACAGGATTTACTGTGAATATATTGGCGAAAACAGACAAGAAATTATAAATGAATTGATGACAAAAGAGCAGATTAATTATATGAAAGCCATGAAAGGAAATTCATCAGTTATGAGAACTGTATATGCAAAATGTCTGTTAAATGAAAATGACCCCCAAAAGGCTCAGAAAATACGGGAATGTTTTGATAAAATTTCCAAAAACTGCCCATATAAAGCTGATTTGGACAGTGAAAGAGAGCTTATGGATATAGCACAGGAAATATATAATGCAAAACAAAAACAGAATAATTAGGTATTAAAAAGAACCCACTTATACAGTATAACCCGACCTCCAAAAAGTTAAACCAAAAAAGTTTAACGAATCGGAGGTTGGAGTTTTTATGAGAAATATTACATTTCCTATTGATGATATTTCAAAGCTTTAAGCCATACCTATCAAAATATATTATGATCATATTTTTTCGGGTATTTAAAAAATTTAATATTATTTATTTGTAATTATCCATTGTAATATTAATTTTTTGTTTTAGGTTGTTATTCGATTGCTATGTGTTTTAAAAATATTTTGAAAGTCATCATAAACTCATTCAAGTATAATATCAAATTACCGTTTTTCATAACATAATTGGCATTATAAAACGAAGGTTTTAATCCCAAAAAACTGAAAAATTAATAATGCAGTCTGCATTTTTTTTGGACGCATAAAAAGCGCAGCAGTCTTTATGACTACTACGCTTTTTAAGGTGTTACCACAAATAAAAATTTCCTAATAAAGAAAAGTTACTTTAGTTTTTTATTTATCTGCTTTTTTCTCTGCTTTTTCTTTTTCGGCATCTTCAAAAATCTTTTTGCAGAGATATTTGTCAATTTCTTCAACCATTTCCTTAGGCATATTCTTTTCACATGGGAATACTACAGAGTTTACCATGCTGTCGCAGAAATCCAATGTATATGTAATTGTTTTTTCCAAAGCTTCAGCAGAAAGGTAGTCTATAATATCATGGCGGCAGTGAATAAAGGCAGCTCCGGGAGCTCCAAATCTTGTAAAGTTAAGAGAAGGAATACCCTTGTTAGAGAATGGTATTGAGTCACTGGAGTAAATACCCTGTTTAACTTCTACCGGGAAGCCTTTCATCTTCATATAACCATCAGCAAAGTTTACATAGTTCATATCGCCGATAATTGTAAGACCGTCATGTCCCAAAACAGGAGCTGCAACATCTATATTTACCATCATGATATGTTTATCCAGTTCATCTTCGTGCATTCTGACCCATGCTTTACTGCCTTCAAGACCTATTTCTTCAGAGCCATACCACATAAATTTAAGAGTTCTTTTTGGAGGGTTTGCCATAAAGTGGCGGTAAAGTTCCATTTCAATAACTGAACCTGCACCATTGTCATAAACACCTGTAGAAAATTCTACAGAGTCAAAGTGAGCACCAAAAGAAATAATTTCATCTGGATTTTCTGTGCCTTTAATTTCAGCTATTACATTGCGGGAAGTAAGCTGAATTTTTTCATTTTTTACAATCATTCTAACTTTGCAGGCACCATTTTGTACCATTTCAAAAGCGTCGCTTATTCTGAGGTTTACAGCGGGGATAACACCTACTGCTTCAAAAGTTTCTCTCATTTTCTTTGTGAATAAATCGGAGTCGTCCTCTTTATCACGAAGAGAACCTGTAAATGAAATAAATCCTGCAACACCTGCTTTAACAAGTTTTTTGTAGTTGGCAATACCTATAACACCGTTTACCAGAACAATTTTATCTTTAACATTGGCAAGGTTTGCTGGAAGCATATTTTCAACATATACAAGTTCACGGGTAAGACCATCATCTTCTGTGTTTTTACAGCATTTGTAAGCTGTAACAGTATATGATTTTTCATAAGGAGCAAGTACATGAAGTTCAGCCTGTTGAATATTGGCATCAGAAATAGGAAATTCTTCAATAATTGCTTTTCCGCCTATAGATTCTATTTCATTTTTAATGATGTTGGCAGCCTTCATTTCTTCATCAGAACCTGCCAGTCGAATAAATCCTATTTTTTTGAGAAGGTCAAAAGATCTTTGTCCTTTTGTTTCCATAATATATTCCCTCTTTTCTTAATACTTTAGTTTACGCATTTAATTATACCATAAAATAAAATAAATTCTATACATTTTAGGTAAAAAATTACGAAAATAAATTATTCGGATACTTTTACAAAAATGTCTTGTGGTTTTGGTATAAATAATAT
>JAHHUB010000199.1 GCA_020024175.1 Oscillospiraceae bacterium
TATTGGGAAAGTCAGAAATGACTACTATAAATTAATCACTTCGGTATTTCAGGATTTTTTGCTTTTACAGTTCAGTGTCATTGACAATATTTGTCCGAATGAAGAAAATTGTGATATTAACAAGGCTTGGAATGCCTTGGAAAAAGCAGATTTAGCTGATAAAATCAGAAATCTTCCCAATGGCATAGATACACATGTGGGACGTATTGTATATGAAGACGGGATAGAATTTTCAGGAGGAGAAACTCAGCGACTTATTCTGGCAAGAGCAATTTATAAGGACTCCCCTATTATGGTGCTTGACGAGCCTACAGCTGCTCTTGATCCTATTGCCGAAAACAATATTTATAAAAGCTATAATGATATTGCTAAAAACAAAACTTCTTTCTTTATATCACATCGTCTGGCTTCAACCAGATTTTGCGACAGAATACTGCTTTTAAAAGACGGCGAAATTGCAGAAGAAGGCACTCATGAAAGTCTGCTTAAACAAAACGGTATATATACCGAGCTTTTCAATGTGCAGAAAAAATACTATGAAGACTCAAAAAAAGATGAAAAAGGAGGAGCAGAAAATGAAAACAACTAAAAAAGAAAGCCTTAATATCCGTGGGTTTAAACTAATATATAAATTATGCCCTAAGTTTATCATAAGTCAGGTTGTCAAAAATATATTTTTAGGTATAGAACCATTTATTCCTGTTTATTTTTCTGCTTTAATCATAGGTGAATTATCATCAAACAGAAATATAAATAAAATTTGGTTTTATGTTTTAATTACACTTATTGTTACTTTTACAGTAAATTTAATTTCCTCATTGCTTACAAGAGTAAATAATTATTATAAAAATGTTCTTTCCGATAAATCAGGTGGAATTAAAACCGAAAAGATAAACAGTATGGATTTTGCAGATGTGGATAAACAGGAAACTCATGCTCTGCTTTCCCGTATAAGACAAATCGAAAATCAAGGCGGTTATGGTTTATATAAAATTCAAGTTGTCTTTGAATGGCTTATTTTGGATATAATTAAAATTATAACTGCTGTTGGCTTGTCTGTTTCATTATTTTTAAATCCTGTTCCCAAAACCTCCCAATTATATTTTTTAAATAGTCCCCTTTTTTCATTTGCTATACTGCTTTTGATGTTTATTGTATGTATTGTCTGTGCTAAAATGCAAGGAAAAATCGGCGAGTTTTTTATGAAAGCCAATGAGGGAAACTATCTTGTAAATCGCATATTCGGATACATATTTGATATATCCTATAATAACAACAATGAGGCTTTCGATATAAGGACATATGATATGAAAGATAAAGTAGGTTTCTCTGTTTCAAATGCCGGTAATGCTTTTGGTGGAAAAAATTCTTATTTAGCTAAATCTCTGAAAGGAAAGCTTGGTGGTATATTTGCTTTTAACAGTGGTTGTCCCACTGCATTTATCGGTGTTATTTATATCTATGTATGCCTTAAATGCTATGCAGGTGCTTTTGATATAGGTCTTGCCACCAGATATATTTCTTCTGTAACAATATTGTTCAGTGCATTTAATGACCTGTTAAGCAGATTATCAGATATTAAAGCAAATGAGGAGTATATGAAACCCATATTTGAATTTTTAGATATACCAAACAAAATGTATATGGGCAGTATTACTACTGAAAAACGCAATGACTGCAAATATGAACTGGAATTTAGGGATGTTTCATTTAAGTATCCTGGAAGTGATATTTATGCACTTAAAAATCTCTCCTTTAAATTTAATATTGGGGAAAAACTTGCCATAGTTGGGCAAAACGGCAGTGGTAAAACCACATTTATAAAGCTTTTGTGCCGACTTTATGACCCCACAGAAGGAGAAATACTTCTAAACAAAATTAACATCCAAAAATACAATTATGACGATTATATGAATATATTTTCTGTTGTATTTCAGGACTTTAAGCTGCTTCCAATGACCCTGGGAGAAAATGTAGCTGCCTCAGACGATTATGACAGCGAAAAAGTTATCAAATGTCTTACTGACGCCGGATTTAAAGATAGACTTAACGAACTTCCCAACGGTTTGGATACCTATCTTTACAAAACCTTTGACAAAGATGGTGTAAGCATTTCAGGTGGAGAGGCTCAAAAAATAGCCATAGCCAGAGCATTATACCGCAGCTCTCCATTTGTTATTCTTGATGAACCCACAGCGGCTCTTGATCCAATCGCTGAATCTGAAATTTACTCAAAATTTGACAGTCTTGTTCACGACAAAACTGCAGTTTACATTTCTCACAGGCTTTCTTCATGTCGTTTCTGTGAAAAAATTGCTGTATTTGACAAAGGAAAAGTAGTTCAGTGTGGTTCTCATGATGAACTTCTTGCTGATGAAAACGGAAAATACTACGAACTTTGGAATGCCCAGGCCAAATACTACAAATAATGGGGCTAAACAGAGATGACATCTGCAAAAAAGGGCAAACCCCAATGATGGGGTCTGCCCTTAAATATATCAAAAATTGCTATGATAAACAAGTTATTGACTGTGCTAAAAAGAAAAAGTATGGAAAATAAATGTGAAACACACTGAACAACTTACCAGAGAAAAATTTCTGCTTATTTTGTTTTCCAAATTGTTAAGAACATTTATTCTAAACAAATATTCCTCAGAAAAAGTAACAGCAACTCCTAAATGCTGTCTACTGGAAATATATGGATGCTTATAACAGGGTAAATCAATCATAAAATTGATGGATTTCGACCGTATCACTCACTTCCATGCCACAATCCAGTATAGCAATAGCAAGTGAATCCGTATAATTTCAACTCTGGAATTTGGTCAAAATACTCAAAAATCAAATTCCATTTATTTCCTGTATACACTATCTAGTACATTTTTTCACAAATATTGTTTCATCATATAGCTTTTTCATGCGTTCATC
>JAHHUB010000002.1 GCA_020024175.1 Oscillospiraceae bacterium
GTATAAACAGAGGAATGGAACTGGCCAGAGAAAAAGGCTTGGAAGATGTTCTCGTTTTGGTGGATAAAACAGCTTTTATTGTGAATGCGAAAAACTCTACGGTAATCACTACAGTTGGATATGCAGAAAAAAATGAAAATGTATTTACAAATATTCAAGGGACAGTTATAATTTAATTATTAAGAAATCAACCAATGCCGGACCTTTCGAGGAAGCATGAATTTTTGACTGACAGATGAAATTCACAGGTTGATAAAGAAAGGAAAACATAAACATGGTAAGATCAATGTACTCAGGTGTTTCCGGACTTAGAACACACCAAACAAGAATGGATGTAATCGGTAACAATATAGCCAATGTTAATACATACGGATTTAAAGCAAGCCGTGCTACTTTCAGAGACATTTACTACCAAACACTTCAAGGGGCAACAGCTCCCGGAAAAGGACAGGTAAGCGGTGGTACAAACCCTAATCAGGTAGGTTACGGTGTTGCTGTAAATACTATCGATAAACTTATGACACAGTCAGGTTTTGCATTTACAGATAACCCTTTGGATGTAGCTATAGACGGTGAAGGTTTTATCACACTGGAAAGTCCCAGCGGTGAAAAATTCTACACCAGAGCAGGTATTCTTGACATAGATGCTGACGGAAACCTGGTTGACGGAAACGGTAACTTTGTTCTCGGAAATAATTCAGTAATTGAAATTGATGCAAATGCAGCAAACAAAGATGATATAATCAAGACAAAACAAGATGATATGATTCAAAATGCCCAAAACGCAGATACCCAAAAAATCAATGTGCTCAATGGTATCACAATAACTGGTGCTGATGCTGGCAAGGATAAAGTTACAATGGGTGACTTTAAATCAATTTCAATCAGCAAAACCGGTGAAATCATCGGAAACCTCAAAAAAGAAATTAAGGCAGGTCCTCCACCTGTATTTGCAGAAGGTATTGTAAAAATGGGAAGAATTTCTACATCAGTATTTGAAAACCCAAAGGCTTTGAACGAAGCAGGCAGCAACTACTTTATGGAATCCATTAACTCAGGTGTTCCAAAAGCAGTTATCCCCAGTCTTGCAGCCGGTGGTGCTATTGTATCAGGTGCTTTGGAACTTTCAAATGTAGACCTTTCTAAGGAATTTTCCGATATGATTACAACACAAAGAGGATTCCAGGCTAACTCCAGAATTATTACAGTTTCTGACGAAATGCTTCAGGAACTGGTAAACCTCAAGAGGTAATTTGATTTAAGAGCAGGGGGCTGCTCATTTGGGTGGCTCCCCGCTTAATATTTGAAAAAAGGGGACAGATTTATGATTACTTTGACAAAACTAAACAAACAGGAATTTATATTAAATGCCGACTTAATCGAAACTATAGAAGAAACCCCCGATACTACAATAAGACTTACCAACGGAAAACTATATATTGTACTTGAGAGCGTAAATGAAGTGGTAAGCAAAGCCATGAAATATTATCGCCAGATTTATTCTAGATAAAGAAAAAATATGCCTTTTTTCGGTTTCTGAAGGGCAAAGGAGGAATTTTAATTGGATATATCTAATATTTTGGGACTTTTATTAGGTCTAGGTTTGATAGTTTACGGTATCATAGGCGGCGGCGGACAAATGGGCTGGTTTATTGATGTTGCATCAATAGCTATTACCGTAGGTGGTACTTTTGCGGGACTTATGATTTCGTTTCCGTTCAGTACATGGGCAAGAATACCCAAGCACTTTAAAATTTTGCTTTTTCCGCCGAAAAATAACCCACATACATATATCGAAAAAATCACCGAACTTGCTCAGGAAGCCAGAAAAAAGGGACTTTTGGCATTGGAAGAAAAGGCACAAGAAACAGGAGATCCATTTCTGCAAAACAGCATAATGCTTATAGTTGATGGTATGGAACCTGCAAAAGTTAAACAAATACTTGATTCTGAATTGGAAAATTTAACAGAACGACATATGGCGGACATAAGCTTTTATGAAAAAGGTGCGGCTTTTGGACCTGCATTCGGTATGCTGGGTACGCTGGTCGGACTTATTAATATGCTTTATACCATGCAGGAAAACCCTGATGGTTTGGCACAGGGTATGGCGACAGCGCTTATCACAACATTCTATGGTTCTATGATAGCAAACCTTATATTCCAGCCAATAGCAAACAAATTAACTGTTCGCCATAATGATGAAATGCTATGCAAACTCATAATCTGCGAAGGGGTTATTTCCATACAAGCAGGAGAAAACCCAAGACATATTGAAGATAAACTGCTTAACTTCTTACCTGAAAAGAAGCGCGCTAAGATAAAAGAAAGCGGTCAATCAGAAGAATAAGCACATATATTTTTGGCAATTTTGTCAAAAATGCTTTCAAAAACATTGTATAAAGTAACAGAAAATAAAAAACATAAAAAATTTTAAGATAAATTGGAATTTAGTGTAGAAAATTTTTAACATTGATGATATAATTACTAAGAGAAAGTTTCTGAAAAGGGGAGGGTGAGAATTTATGAAGAAAAAAGAGGGCAGCAAAACCGACCCAAATGCGTGGCTTAATACTTACGCGGATATGGTAACGCTTTTGCTTACATTCTTTGTTTTGCTCTATGCGCAGTCTTCACCGGACACCGAGAAAATGCAGCTTCTCATAAATGCTTTTTCCAAACTTGGAAATACTGAAAAAAGCATTATTATCAACATGGACAGAGGAGAAAAAGGAGATCTTGTCCCAGAACATCAAAGCGGAGGAGAAAGCGCAGAACTTGCTATGGAACTTCCGTTTAAATTCAGCGATGTGGAAAATTATCTGGCAGATATAATGAACAGTGAGTCCGTAGGAAATTTTGATATATCCGCAGAAGATGATATTCTCATAGAAAGTCGAGATGGTGTTGTCTTTATGAGATTTAGCGACAGCATTATTTTTGGCCCTGACAGTTATGAAATTACACCTGCAGGAAAAGAGATTTTGTCTTATATAGGTACAGGACTCAAGGCTGTGGAAGGACAGGTGGAAACCATAAGAATAAATGGTCATACCGCATCTGTTCCAGCTATAAAAGATAATGCTCCCCATCATAGGGAACTGTCTTACAGAAGAGCTCTCAGCGTTTTAAATTTGTTTGAAAATTCCTGTGGCATTAAACCGGAACTTATGGTTCCCACAGGTTGGGGTGCATATAAACCTATAGCCCCCAATGACACGGAAGAAAACAGAAAGAAAAACAGAAGAGTGGAACTTCTCATAATAGAAAAGAAAGAAGAAAATCCGGATGAAAAGCTGGCTGATATGATAGATTTGTATTTTTCAAACTCGGATTTTGCTGATAAAAACAACGGCACGGAAACACCTTAAAATCTTCAGATTGTTCTAAGTGCTGAATTTTTTAAGAAAGGGGAGAGTTTATGGCCGGTGGAGATATATTATCACAAAGTCAGATAGATGCACTTCTCAGCGGACTTACCAGCGGCGAGGTAAAAATCGATGAAGTTACCAGTAGCGAGAAAAAGATAAAAGAATACGATTTTAGAACGCCTAAGAAGTTTACTAAGGAAAAATTAAAAACCATAAGCAGTATTTTTGAAACATTTGCAAGACTTTGTTCATCATATTTAACAGGTATTCTGAGAATGTTTACCAAGGTAAGCATTCTTCAAATAGAAGAACAGAGATACTACGAATTTAACAATGCTTTGCCTGACTCTGTATATATGGGAATTATCGACCTTAAGCCAAAAGATAAAGATATTACCGAAAGTCAGATAATGATTGAAGTATCAAAAGATGCATGTTTCTTGATTATAGATAGATTGCTTGGAGGAAGCGGCGAAACCTTGATGATGGATTCATCAAGAGATTTCACAGAAATAGAACTATCTTTACTCAACAATATCATGTTTAACTTCACAAAATCATTAAAAGAAACATGGGCTAACTATTTGGATGTAGATCCTGTAGTTATGAGCATTGAATCTAATTCAAGATTGGTTCAGAACATAGGGCCGGATGAAATAGTAGTAATTATAACCATGGAACTTGAAATGAAAGGCAATAAGTGTTCAATGAACATTTGTTTGCCCGGAGTATTTCTTGAGGAAACCATGGGTAAACTGTCTACCCGAAATGCAAGAGCCAACAGGCGTTACGATGAAACAAAAGAACAGGAAAAAAGAGAAAACCTTATTAAATCCATTGAAAACAGTGAGCTGAGTGTAAAAGCAGTTATTGGTGAACTGACACTTTCATTGGGAGAAATATTATATCTTCAGCTTGGTGATATCATTATGCTTGATAAACCGGTTAATCAGGATGCAGTGATTTACATTGAAAAAACTCCTTGGTTTACAGGTAAAATGGGCACTAAGAAGAAGCATAAAGCAATAAGAATAAATCAGATTATTAAGAAAGAGGTGAAACCATGATTTCAGGCGGATTGAATTACGAAACTGAAGCAGCAGACTCCGAGTTTGCACTGTCGCCATTTGAGGCTGATACTATAGGGGAGATAATGAATATCAGCATGGGTTCGGCGGCAACGGCGATATCCTCATTGCTTGACAGAAAGGTTTTAATCACCACACCAGAAGTAAGCACAGCTTGTTTTTCCAGCATTTCATATGAGGGTTTCGAACCTGCCATGTGTGTTGAAATTACATATGTAGAAGGTATCAGTGGTTCAAATGTTATGGTATTTAAACAGGCCGATATGGCACTGATACTGGATGTTTTAATGGGTAGGGAGCCAACTCCACCAGAGGAATTTGAATTTGATGAAATTGCAATAAGTGCTGCCTGTGAGGTTATGAACCAGATGATGGGTGCATCTGCTACAGCATTGTCAAATTTCCTTGGAATGCCTATTAATATTTCAACACCTAATGCAATGCTCAAAGAAACCATTGACATTACAGAAAATATGCATATTGCTCCTGATGATTATGTTACAATTATCAAATTTAATTTGGATATTGAAAATGTGACATCAACTGAATTTATTTCTGTTATGAGCATGCCTTTGACAAAGGAAATTATCGGAAGAATGACAGGTGGTTATCCGGAAGAAAATAATATTCCAGAAGCACCACAGCCTATAGCAATGCCTGATGTGTCTGCAAGCAGTGACAATGGTTCCACAGATATGATGAGTCAGGATGCTATTGAAAAAATGCTTAATTCAATGAATACATCACAGCCTGCTGAACAATCAACATTGCAAATGCCACAAATGCCTGAAATGCCTCAGATGCCTCAGGCAATGCCGCAAATGCCTGCTCAGCAACCTACAATGCAACAACCTACAATGCAGCAGCCACAAATGCAAATGCCGCAAATGCAAATGCCACCAATGGGAATGCAGCAGCCAGTGATGCAGCCACAAATGATGCCTATGCAGCCAAATTACTATGGTGCAGTGGCTCCTATGCCAGTAAATGCTAAAAATGTTGTTCTTGAGCAACTTTCCAACAGCGGAACTTTGAGTGGTGAAAGCCTTTCAAATTTGGAAATGATAATGTCTGTACCTATGCAGGTAACTGTTGAAATAGGCAGAACACATAAAAAGATAAAGGAAATTCTTGATTTTACTCAGGGTACAATAGTCGAACTTGACAAACAGGCAGGATCTCCAGTTGACGTAATTGTAAACGGACAACCTGTGGCAAGAGGAGACGTTGTGGTTATTGATGATAACTTTGCTATAAGAATTACCGAGATTCTCAAAACAAAGGATCTTTTGGATAATTTATAAATTAAATAAAGTAAAATACAGATTGGAGAAAAAATATGGCTAAAATTTTGGTAGTTGACGATGCAGCATTTATGCGCATGATGATTAAAGATACCCTTACAAAGAATGGGTATACCGAAATTCTGGAAGCACAGGATGGTGCTCTTGCAGTTGAAACATTTAAAGCAGAATCACCTGATCTTGTTATTATGGATATTACAATGCCTAATATGGATGGAATTCAGGCTTTGGGCGAAATGAAAAAAATTAACCCTTCCTCTAAAATTGTTATGTGTTCTGCTATGGGACAGGAAACAATGGTTGTTGAAGCAATTAAATTGGGAGCATTGGACTTTATAGTTAAGCCTTTTAAACCTGAAAGAATTATACAAACAGTTCAGAAAGTATTAGGTTAACACAAGTGTTTGTCAATTTGCTTATGGCGGAAACAGCGGAAATGACAAGTATGAATGATACATTGTGGCTGACTTTTTCGCTTATGGGAATTATTATAATAATATTTGGAGCTTTTTACTTTACTAAGTGGTTTTCTAAGAAAATCCCGGCTGTAAACGGAAGCAAAATAAAAATTCTGGACAGAGCAGTGATAGGACAGAATGAATATATAGTTGTGGCTAAAGTCGGAGAAAAAGTTTTTTTGCTGGGAGTAAGCGGGCAGTCAGTTAATCTGATTGCCGAACTTGATTCGGAAGAATACAAGGATGAAAACAGCGAAAATATAAAACCTTTTCCCGATTTCGGCAGTTATATGCGTTCTGCTAAAGAATTAACGCAAAAAATCGGGAGAAATAAAAATGACGGCAGTAATTAAAAAAGCCTTGGCTGATAAAAAATTGCAAAAGCCTTTAAAGATATTTGCGATTTCCTTATGTATTACAGTGATTTTAGCCTGTATGCTTTGCATGGTATCATATGCAGATGAGGCAGATGAGGGAAACGAGATAATCAATACAAACCCAGGGGTTACTATAACTGTCAATGGTGCTGATACCAAAACAGACAGAGTTGAATCTTTGGAAATTTTGTTTTTGATGACAATATTGGCACTTCTTCCATCTATTTTAATAATGCTCACTGCATTTACCAGAATTATAATAGTTCTTTCTTTTGTAAGAAATGCCATGGGTCTTCAGCAAACCCCTCCTAACCAGGTACTTATAGGACTTGCATTGTTTTTAACTTTGTTTATAATGCAGCCTGTTATTACAGAAATAAAAGATGTATCATATACTCCTTATGTGGAAGGTGAAATTACCCAGTCAGAAGCTATTAAAGCTGCTGAGGCTCCTATTAAGAAGTTTATGCTCAAACAAACAAAAAACAAAGATTTAAGTCTTTTTATCTCACTTTCCAAGGAGGAAACTCCTCAAAAAGCGGAAGATGTAAGTATGCTTACATTAGTTCCCGCTTTTATAGTAAGTGAAATTAAAAGAGCATTTACAGCAGGTCTGCTGCTTTATGTTCCTTTTATTGTTATAGATATGGTGGTTTCCAGTGTACTTATGTCAATGGGTATGATTATGCTGCCTCCTACCATGATTGCAATGCCTTTTAAAATAATGGTATTTCTTATAACAGATGGATGGGGACTTCTTATAAAATCTTTGGTAATGGGATTTTAACTAAATTTAATACAAAAATTAAGAGGGGGAAGAGGCTATGTCACAAGGAGAATATCTGGCACTTTTTAAAGACGCAGTTATTTTATGTATCAAGCTGGCATCTCCTTTTCTTATTGTCAGCCTAGTTATAGGTTTAATAATAGCAGTTTTGCAAGCGGCAACACAAATTCATGAACAGACAATAACATTTGTTCCAAAAGCACTTGCTATTGCAATTATGCTGCTGATGTTTGGACCATGGTCTATGACACTGATAAGTGAATTTGTAAACAGGCTGTTTTTGATGATTTCAAGGATATAGATATATGGATAATTTTGCAAATAATATCTATGTTTTTGTCTTTGTAATGCTGAGAATAATCGGTTCGATGATTTTTAATCCCATACTTTCCCGAAAAAATATGCCAAGTTCGGTAAGAGCGGGACTGTCCCTTGTAATGGCACTTTTGTTTGTTTCGGTTCACCCGGATATGACAGTGGAGGTAAAAGGCTATTTTGATTTTGCATTAATTGCTGCAAGAGAACTTTTTATTGGATTTACTATTGGATATGTGGTACAATTATTTATAGGAACAGTTGTACTTGCGGGAGAAATTATTGACTATCAACTCGGTCTTACAATGGGCAAGGTGTATGACCCCGTAAACGCCAGTCAAATCAGTGTTACGGCGGTCTTTTTAAACACTATGTTTATTATATATTTTTTTCAGTCCGGAGCATATTTGTCTTTTATTAAACTGTTTTGGTCATCATATGAGGTGCTGCCCATAGGATTTGGGTTAGTTACCGAAGAGTTGACTATGCATATAGTAAAGCTTTTTTCAAACATGTATGTTTTGGCTGTAAGAATGTCTGTTCCTATAATTGCCACTCATATAATAACGGAAATGGGTGTAGGTATTTTGATGAAAGCCGTGCCCCAGATAAATATTTTCGTTGTAAATATGCAGGTAAAAATAGTTATGGGCGGAATTACATTTTTTGCAATATTAACGCCTCTTTCTGCTTTTATAAATAGGCTTATAAATTTGATGATGGGTCATATGAATACTGTTATGAATTTATTAAGCTGAATACTTTAGAAACATGGGAGATGAATTACTTTGGCGGGAGAAAAAACCGAAAAAGCCAGCCCGAAACGAAAACAAGATGAACGAAAGAAAGGTAATGTCTTTCAAAGTAAAGATGTTGTTGCGGCGGCTTCAATAATTGCCATGTTTTTCATCATAAAGATTTTAGCCCCGTTTTTAATGACATATATGCAGGAATTAATGAAAAAATATATTGCTCTCCCCAATATAAATAATACGGGAGATATTGCATCAATGAAATTAATTGCCGCTGATGCGATAAAGTATGTCATGGTACTTTCCATGCCGGTGGCTTTGGTATCTGTAATAGTAAGTATTGTTGCCACCGGAGCACAGACAAAATTTTTATTTACAGCGGAAAAAATAAAACCTAAATTTGATAAAATGAACCCTTTAAAGGGTATAAAAAATATGTTTTCCATGCGTTCAATAGTGGAACTTATAAAAAATCTGCTGAAAGTAATTACCATAGGAATTGTAGTGTACAAGGGAATTTCTTCTGAATTTAACTATATTCCAAAGACAATGGGTCTTTCTCTGATGCAGTCCATGGCTTTTATAGGCAATGCGGTGTGGAAAATTGTTGTAAATATTATTGTTGTGTTTGTATTTATATCTGCAGCTGACTTTGGATATCAGTGGTGGGATTATGAAAAAAATCTCCGTATGTCCAAACAGGAAGTTAAAGAAGAATATAAACAAATGGAAGGAAACCCTGAAATTAAGGGTAAAATTAAAGAAAAACAGCGTGCAATGGCAATGAACCGTATGATGCAGAAAGTTCCTGAAGCCGATGTAGTAATCAAGAACCCGACGCATTTTGCTGTTGCAGTTAAATATGACAGTGAAAAAAATGCTGCACCTGTAGTTTTGGCAAAAGGTCAGGACAGGGTTGCACTTAAAATAATAGAAATTGCCGAAGAAAACAAAATTATAACAGTTGAAAATGTTCCTTTGGCAAGAGCACTTTATGCAAAGGTTGAACTGGACAGGGAAATCCCGCCGGAATTTTATCAGCCTGTGGCTGAAGTGTTGGCTTATGTTTATAACCTTAATAAGAAGGATTTGTAATAAATGAAGAAAGCAAAGAATTTAGTTCCATTGCTGGTAGTAGCGATTGTACTACTTATAGTAATACCGTTGCCGCCATTTTTGTTGGACCTTATGTTTATCATAAACATAACAATTTCTCTTGTTATACTGCTTACAACCATGTATATCAAGGAAACTCTGCAGTTTTCGATATTTCCATCGGTACTGCTGATTACCACATTGTTTCGATTGTGTCTTAATATTTCCTCCACAAGACTTATTTTAAGTAAGGGAGGAGCTGCCGGACAAGTTATCAAGACCTTTGGTGAATTTGTTATTGGCGGAGATGCAGTTGTAGGTTTTATCATATTTCTGATTATAGTTTTAGTTCAGTTTATTGTTATTACAAAAGGTTCCGAAAGAGTTGCAGAAGTATCCGCAAGATTTACTTTGGATGCTATGCCCGGTAAACAGATGGCTATTGACGCAGATTTGAGCTCAGGACTTATTGATGAACAAACAGCAAAAATCAGAAGAAGCAAAATTCAAAGAGAAGCAGATTTCTTTGGAGCTATGGACGGTGCGTCAAAGTTTGTAAAGGGCGATGCCATAATCTCTATTATCACCACCTTTATCAACTTAGTGGGTGGTACAGTTGTAGGAATGGTAGTTAATCACGGAAGTTTTGCAGATGTGCTTTCCACATATGCCATAGCTACCGTTGGTGATGGTTTGGTTTCTCAGTTGCCATCACTTATTATTTCTACTGCAACAGGTATTATAGTTACTCGAAGTGCATCAGAAAATAACTTGGCTGAGGACTTGTCAAAACAGTTTCTTTCACAGCCAAAAGTGCTTATTTCTGCAGGTTCCGTTATTGGAATTTCCTGTTTAATTCCGGGATTTCCTAAAATCCAGATATTAGTTGTAGCAGCTTTTCTTATCTTTTTGGGAACATATATGCTCAAACAGGGAAAAGAAGGGCCTCTTACAGCGGAAGAAGCAGCTCAGAAAGCTATGGAAGAAGCTGCGGCTATGCAGGAAGACAACAGCGAAATTGCTTATTACAGGAATATTGACAATGTTTACGGACTTTTGCAGGTTGAACCTATTGAAATGGAGTTCGGATATAGCCTTATACCTTTGGTTGACGAAGGTGGCGGAGGTACATTTATTGACAGAGTTGTAATGTTCCGTAAACAGTTTGCCATGGAAATGGGTGTGGTTATTCCCTCTGTAAGACTTAGAGATAATGGAATGATTAACCCTAACCAGTATACAATTAAACTTAAAGGTGAAGAAGTGGCCAGAGGTGAAGTATTGGTTGACCATTATCTTGCTCTTGATGCAGGAAATGTAAGTATACCGATAAGTGGGATTGATACCATAGAACCCGCCTTTGGAATACCTGCAAAATGGATTAGTGAAAACCGCAAAGATGAAGCTGAACTGGCAGGATATACAATAATTGACCCAATATCCGTTATTGTAACTCACATGACAGAAGTTATAAGACAACACGCACATGAGATTTTAACCAGACAGGATGTTATGGCTTTGCTGGAAAACCTCAAAAAAACCAATCAAATGCTGGTGGATGATACTGTACCCGCATTGTTGCCTATCGGGGATTTCCAAAAAGTACTTGCCAACCTGGTAAGAGAAGGTATTCCTATCAGGGATTTGGAAAGTATTTTGGAAACAGTGGCAGATTATGCTCCTTTGTTTAAGGATACGGATATGCTTACCGAATATGTCAGACAGGCACTTAAAAGAACTATCACAAGAAAGTTTTCGGAAGCAGGCAGCATAAAAGTTCTTACAGTGGATACAGAAGTGGAAAACACTATAATGGCTGCTGTAAAACAATCGGAACATGGTTCATATCTTGCACTTGATCCTGATTCCGTGCAGAAAATAGTAACTGCCATGACAGGAAAAATCTCAGAAATAAAAAATATTGTTCCAAGTCCTATTATACTGACTTCACCAGTGGTGCGTATGTATCTTCAGAAAATTGCAGATCAGTTCAGTCCCGGAACATATGTATTGTCTTTTAATGAGATAGATACCAATGTACAGATACAATCGCTTGGAAATATAGAGATTTAAACTGAAAAGGAGGGCATTTGTATGGTTGAAAAACTCAGCGAAGACGAATTAAATGCCCTTTGGGATAATTACCGAACAAATAAATCAGAAGAAAATCGAAATAAAATTATAATGGCATACAGCAATCTTGTATCTGTGATAGGCATGAAAATGAGAAATGTCTGTATAGGTGCCACTGATGTGGAGGATATAATAAGTCAGGGTTTTTTAGCACTGATTGATGCTATAGACAGATTTGACGCACAAAGAGATGTTAAATTTGAAACCTTTGCTTCAATCAGAATTAAAGGTGCTATGATTGATTATATCCGAAAGCAGGATTTAATACCACGCCGAGTGAGAAAACTTTCCCGGGATATTGAGGAGATTGAATCAGCTTTCAGAGCAAACCATAACAGATTACCCACAGATGAGGAGTTGGCTGAGGAGCTTAATATCAGTGTAGAAAAGCTAAATAGATACCGAATGGAAATTTATAATGCCAATGTAGTATATTTTGACTCCTATTTAAATGCACATGACAGTGCTGTTGGTGCTGTTATTGATGCAGATAAAGAAGATAAAACCCCTGAAAACACATATATGAAAGAGGAGCTCAGGGAAAATTTGGCTGCCGCAATAGATACACTGAATTATCAGGAAAGAACACTGATAAGTTTATACTATTATGAAGGCATAAAATTAAAAGAAATTGCTTATGTTTTTGATTTAACAGAATCCAGAATATGTCAGATACATCTGAAAGCCATAAGCAAAATAAAAAAATATTTGAATGACAAAGGATTACTGGAGGGAGAGCAAATATGATTAGAGGATTTTATACTGCTGCTTCTGGAATGTACACTCAGCAGAAAAAAACAAATGTATTAAGCAATAATATGGCTAATATAGGCACTGCCGGCTATAAGAAGGACAGACTTATTTCCACTACTTTCAGTCAGGAACTGGTTATGAGACTGGAAAAGGGAAATCCTGAGAATTTTGGCAGATTTGATATTATTAACCATCCTGATGAAGTACATACCGATTATGCCCAAAGTGATTTTGACATTACCAACAGACCTTATGATATGTCTATTTTGGGAGATGGATTTTTTGTTGTAAAAACTGATGACGGCAAAGAATTATTGACAAGAAACGGTCAATTTGACATTGATGCAAAAGGTTGTCTTATTTTAAGAGGTGTGGGAAAAGTTCAAAGTAACAGAGGAGACATAAAACTTCCAAAATCTGATTTTATTGTGTCAGCTGATGGCACTATAACTACATCTGACGGAAAGAATTTCCAGCTTAAAATAGTTATGCCGGAAAATAAGGATACACTTTCAAATGCTTATAATGGTACATTTACTGATTCTGCACCTAAAAAGCAAAAACAGCTAAAAGATGGCTTTGAAATTATGCAGGGAGCTTATGAAAGATCTAATGTTGATGTATCAGAAGAAATGACAAGAATTATTGAAGCTCAAAGAACATTCCAGTCCTGTGGACAAATGGTAAGAATGATAGATACCAGTGAATCCAAACTGCTTGAAAAAATCGGTAGTGGAAGATAATTATAACAAAGGGGTGAAAATATATGAATATAGCCTTTAGAACAGGTGCTTTGGGACTTATCGCATATCAAAAAGGCATGGATACTTTAGCTAATAATATGGCTAATGTAAATAACCATGGATACAAAACTATGAGAAGTTCTTTTTCTGATTTGCTTTACAATGATATGACCCATTACGCTGAAAAAAACGGAAAAGATATAAGAACTGGTTTGGGTGTAAAACAAATTGCTACTGACTATATGTTTGAACAGGGAGCACCTCAAACAACAGAAAGAGATTTGGACTTTTGTATTGTAGGAAGTGGATTTTTTCAGATTATAAGCGGAGATAAAAAAGATAAATCCGTAAAATATACAAGGGATGGAAATTTTTCATTAAAACTTGAAAAAGATGGAGCTTATTTAGTTCATTCAGCTAGTCAAAAATATGTAGCTGACAAAAAAGGTCAAAAAATCAAGGTAAATATGAAGTCTGATGGAACAGTTGATACTGCACAAATACTTAAAAGTTTAGGTATATATAAATTTGACAATCCATATGCCATGGATCCTGATGGAAGCAATTTGCTGTCAGATAATGTACTTACAGGAAAGCCCCAGGCAGATAATATAAGTCAAGTTAAATCAGGAATGCTTGAAGGTTCATCTGTAGATGTTTCAAGACAAATGAGTGATATAATTATTACTCAAAGATCATTTCAGTTTAATTCCAGAGTTGTTCAAATAGCTGATGAAATGGAGCAAGAAGTAAATAAGCTGAGATAATATTGGGGGATATATAAATGGCTATAGATAGTTACGATAATTTAAATTCGCTGCATATGGATGTGCTCCAGGAAATAGGAAATATTGGAGCTGGAAACAGCATAACAGCACTTACAAGTATGATTAGTACAAAGGTGGATATGACTCCTCCAAAAGTAAGACTTCTCTCATTTGCTGAAGCAGTTGAAAGTTCCGGTGGAGCCGAAAAAGTAGGAATAGGAATTTTGCTCACACTGTCAGGCGATATAAGCGGAATGATTATGTTTATAATTGAAGAAGATTTTGCACATAAAATATTAAATCTTCTTATGGGTCAAAATATCACTGAAATATCCGATGATGATGAAATGTCCAAATCAGCACTTTGTGAAATAGGTAATATTATGGGGGGTTCTTTTATAAATGCTATTGCCAGCATGACAGGTATGACTATAGAAATATCAACACCTAGTTTTGCAAGAGATATGATGGGAGCAATTTTGAGTGTTCCTGCAATAGTTTTCGGACAAATTGGAGATAAAGTTTTATTTATTGAGGAAGAATTTAACGATGAAGAGGAAAGCATAAAGAGTAAGGTTGCACTTATTCCAGATGTTGAATCACTTAATAAAATACTAGTTCGTTTGGGGATTGAATAATGGCTAATACAATAACAGTTGGTATATCTGACTTAAATGTAGTTAAAGTACCAGATCAACTTATAACTTACGCGTTAGGGTCCTGTGTTGGCATATGTCTGTATGACAAAACAGTTGGGTTAGCAGGTATGGCACATATAATGCTGCCATCTATTGTCGAATCAGGAAGTAAGGATAATATATACAAATTTGCTGACAGCGGTATTGCGGAGCTTGTCAAAAGAATGACAGCTGCTGGCGCCAGCAAGGGAAGAATGGTAGCTAAAATCGCAGGCGGAGCTCAGATGTTTAAACTAAGCTCTACATCATTAATTTCAAATATAGGAGAAAGAAATGTAACATCTGTTAAAAGAGTTTTGGCGGCTCAGGGTATAAGAATAATAGCGGAAGATACCGGGCTTAATTACGGCAGAACAATTATATTTAACAGTGTTGATGGAGGTTTGACAGTAAAAGCAGTAGGAAAGGCACCTAAGGTAATATAAAATAAAAAGGGGGTAGAGCCAAGTGTCTGATGGCAAAAACAAAAGTTTCCTGTATAATTTAGCAAAGAAATTTTTTGATAAGGATAATAAAGCTGAAGAAAACAATAAGGAAAATACATTTGAAAATGAAGAGGCCACAGATTTGAGCGATATGCCTCAGTTAATATCGCTGGAAGGCGATATGGGCAGTGTGGAAACAGATCAGCAATTATCCGATGATGAAGCAATGCAGCAACTCAGAAAGTTGATTTACGGAGAAAAAGATGATCCTGTTGAAGTGGATTTCAATGATAAAACATCACAGGAAGAACCAGCGATTAATGTAACAAAAGAAAAACTTCCTCCTTTGGATTCCAAATTATCTTTGGAAATTGCTCCGGATACAATGTCAGCACATATTTATATTACTCCTCCTGAAAATGGCGGAAAAGATGTTACAGTTCAGGATATTCTGGCTCTTATAAATTCTAAGCATATATTTTTTGGAATAGATTTAGCAGCTATAAAAGAAGCTGTAGATAACAAAATTTATAACACAAAAGTTCAAATTGCACAAGGTGTGCATCCTGTTAAAGGAAAAGACGGATATATCGAAGAAGTTGTAAAAATTTCTGAGAGTAAAAAAGGTCCAAAAGAGAGAAATGATGGTACTTTGGACTTTAAGGAACTTGGCAAAATTATAAATGTGGAAAAAGGTCAGCTTATTTGCAGAGTACACTATCCTGTTCCTGGGGTTGATGGCAAAAACATAATGGGTAAAAGCATAAAACATATTCCGGGACGAGAAGTGCCAGATCCTTTGGGAAGAAACACCATATTTAACGAAGATAAAACTATGGTAATTGCATCTATTTCAGGAAGCGTAAGCGTTGTAGGCGGCAAATACAATGTTTCCGAAGTGTATAAGATTTCTGGAAATGTTGATTCTTCCACAGGCAATATTAATTTCCTTGGATCAGTAATAGTAGGCGGAGATGTAAAAGAAGGATTTTCCATTATTGCAACAGATGAAGTAAGAATTGCTGGAGTAGTGGAAGGTGCTTACATTAAATCAGGTGCTGATGTAAAAATAAGTCAGGGCATAAACGGTATGGGTAAAGGTGTAATTATTGCAAATGGTGATGTTGAATGTAAATTTATCGAAAATTGCCGTATACAGGCATTTGGCGATGTAATTGCCCAAAGTGTTGTTGGAGCAAATATAAGTTGTGATAATAACTTAATTGTTACAGAAGGAAAAGGTGTAATTAAGGGAGGTAACTATAGTGTTGCCGGAAGTATAACAGCTAAAGCATTAGGTTCTGTTTCCAATATTACAACTAATATAGTTTTGGGTATATCTGTAACTTTAAGTGAACAAATTTCTAACTTAAAAACAGAAGCAGACACACTTTTGCAGGAAATTACCAAGCTTAATCAGGTAACTACATATTTTGCGGATTTGGCAAAAAAACATCAGCTTGACCAAGAAAAATTAGCTCTGTATAACAGTGCTGTTTACACACATAATGAAAAAGTAAAAGTATTGCAGGAAAAAAGAGAACAAATTGACAAGATGGAAGTTAAACTTAGTGAATCGACTAAAAGTAACATTTCGTTAAAAGATAGGATATATCCGGGTGTTAATATTACAATAGGTAATTTTAATACAAGAATTAGAAACGAGATAGAAAGACCATTGATTTACCTCGGACAGGATAATATTGTAATTTCCGAGGGTGGAGCAAAATAAAATTATATTATATAGAATGGTGGACTTAAAGTGCAAATACAAAAAATGAACATTCAGTCTGAAGAATTAGGTTTGAATGTTGATGGATTTTTGATGGGAATAACAGAAGATGTAATGAAACTTATTTTTGAAAATCCCGAAAAACTGCATGGATTTAAATTTGTAAATGATAATGGTGAAGAAGTGCACTATATGCTCAATTTACTAAGTGAAACACAGGGAGTTAAAACTAATGAATGTGTTTTGAAGGATATAAAGGATAATTTTGCAAGTTTTAAAATTATAAAAGAACATTCTTTTATAGAAAGAAGAAATTTTGTAAAGGTTAAAACTAAAATAATTGCTACAATATATGATTTTATTTATTCCAGTGAAGATGTTCATCCCGGAGTACCAAATTATCGCAGTATCCCATATGTAAAAATGAGAATAAGAAGAAATAAATATAAAATAATTTCTCTCACTAAATCTGAACTGCCATTGTACAGAGTAAAATTAAAAACACCTTTTAAAATCAGAATTGATGATGTAAGTGCAGGTGGAATGTTATTTTCCAGCAATAAGAGAATAAAACCAGGAAGAATGTTTGCATATCTTTTTGATCAGGGGGATATATTTATTCCACTTACCGTTAAAATACTGAGAATGACTCAAAAGAAAAACGGAGATTATGCTTATGGTTGTAAATTCATAGGTTTAAGTGACGCTTATGAAGATATGCTATGCCAATGGGTATTTAAAAAACAGGCAGAAAACTCACGAATTTAATTATAAAATAAAAGCAGTTTTTTGGTTAAATTTTTAATTTTCAGTTAAGTATAATAACAAAAAAATCCCGTCAGGTTCACGCTGTAAACTTGATGGGATTTAGTATATACTACTCCAAATTGTCTGATTGTATGTGATAAGAATTTAAATAGTTTATTGTTTTTCTTATATAAATAAAAAATCCCCTCATTATAAGGGGATTTTTTTATTTAGAAATTATTCTTCTGTAATTTGAGCTTCTTCAATTACTTTTGATTCAAGGTGTTGAGGGAGCTGTTCATATCTTTCAAAGTTAAGTTCATAAGAGCCTCTGCCCTGTGTAATAGAGCGAAGAACTGTAGTAAAATCATACATTTCACTCATAGGAACTTCACCTATTATTTCCTGAAATCCGTCGTCTGCAGGATTCATACCTAATACTCTGCCTCTGCGTTTGTTCATTTCACCGATTATGTCACCTGTGTTTTCATCAGTAACATAAACTTTAAGTGTGCCGATAGGTTCCAGCAAAACAGGTTTAGCCTGTGGAATACCTGTTTTATATGCAATAGAAGCAGCCATTTTAAATGCCATTTCGGATGAGTCAACCGGGTGGTAAGAACCATCAACTAAAGTAGCTTTAAGACCTACCATTGGATAACCTGCCAATACACCTTTCTTGACACAGTCCTGAAGTCCTTTTTCAACGGCTGGGAAGAAATTCTTTGGTACAGCACCACCAAATACACTTTCTTCAAATACCAATTCATCACTTACAGTTGGTTCAAATTCTATCCAAACATCACCGAATTGACCATGACCACCTGATTGTTTCTTATGTTTGCCCTGTACCTTAACTTTACTGCGAATTGTTTCTCTGTAAGCTACTTTAGGAGCTACCAAAGAGAAGTTGATGCCAAATTTATTTTTTATCTTGGAACAGATAACATCAAGATGTTGTTCACCCATACCTGTAATAAGTTGTTGATGAGTTTCTGCATTTTGTTCAAATTTAATTGTGGGATCCTCTTCCATAAGTCTTTGGATACCCTGAGCAACTTTGCCTTCATCACCTTTATCATGAACTTTGACAGCCATTGTCATTGTTGCTTTAGGAAATTCGATTGGTTTAAGACGCATGATATTTTTAGGATCACAAAGTGTATCACCTGTTTGAACTTCGGAAAGTTTTGTAACTGCTCCTATATCGCCTGCGGTAATAAATGCAGTGTCTTCCTGTTTCTTGCCCTTTACATATATAATCTTACCAATTCTTTCGCTTTCACCTGTTCTTACATTTACAAAAGGTGTGTCAGCAGAAAGTTTACCTGAAACAATCTTAACAAAACTCATTTTTCCGATGAATGGGTCTGCTATTGTTTTGAAAACATAAGCTACCAACGGAGCTTCATCTGTACATTGAACAGTAACCAGTTCACCTTCTTCGTTGATGGCGGATTCAGCGCCGCTTTCGTATGCGGAAGGAAGATGGTCTACAATGGCATCAAGCAGCATATCAATGCCTTCCAAAGTAACTGCACTTCCACAAAGAACAGGAGTAATAGCACCTGATTTAACACCGGTGTGGATACCTTTAATAATTTCATCTCTGGTAAATTGTTCACCTGAGAAGTATTTTTCAAAAAGTTCTTCATCAGTTTCAGCTACAGCTTCAGAGATAGCAACTTTCAAACCATCAAGTCTATGCCCTGTATCAGGCATAGTAACTTCACTGATTTCACCGTTTTCATTATATTTATAAGCTTTGTCATCTACAAGGTTTATATAGCAGGAGATCTTGTCGTTTTCCATAATCGGAACAACGAGAGGACAAACAGAAGGACCTATGTTAGCTTTAAGCTCAGCCAAAATATTATAAAAATCTGTATTTTCCACATCTAACTTTGTAATGAAAATCATTTTAGATTTATTTTGCTGACAAGCAAGTTTATAAGCTTTTTCTGTTCCTACTTCATAGCCGTCTTTAGCGGAGATTGTAATAAGCACACTTTCGCAGGCTCTGATACCTTCATACATACCTGTAACATAATCAAAGAGCCCTGGAGTATCAATTATGTTTATCTTTGTACTGCCCCATGCAAACGGAGCTATTGCGGAAGATACGGAAACCTGACGTTTGATTTCTTCGGAATCAAAATCACAAACAGTATTTCCGTCTGCAATTTTACCAAGTCTGTCAGTTGCACCTGCTTTGTAAAGCAAAGCCTCTGTCAGTGAAGTTTTACCGCTGCCGCCATGGCCTACTACTGCAATGTTGCGAATTTTACCTGCTAAATACTGTTTCATATCTTGTTCTCTCCCTTTTTTATGTGTAAACGCCCTTTAAAATTGTTATATGCAGTAAATAGGCGAATTACATCAAAATAAATAAAAACATCATATCATATGATATGAATTATGGTATAATTATATAATTTATTTTAAGCTTTTTCAAGGGCAAATTATAGTTTTTATAGGGAATACATAGAAAAAATATATGTGTTATATTAGCTAAAATACACAAAATTATTTAAATAAAAGAAAAAAGATATAAAAGTCAGTTAAAAATATAGTCTTTTTTACTAAAATAAAAAACAGCAGTATAAAACTACTGTTTTGGGTAAATCTGTATTTTTAAAAATCTATGTTATCCGCACCTACATCTATGCTGTAGCCTAGCCATTCCATAGCGTCCAATTCACCGTCAACCTGCTGACAAATAAAAATAAACATATCAGTAGCCATTCTATGGAAAGATTTAAGTTCCCCTGCACTGATAGCATGTGGCATATCAGTGGGATAGCGTGTTTCAATGTAACAGCGGTTGAGTACAACGCTTTCATCAAGCCAATCATAGAAAAAATCGTCCATTTTCATAGCTTTTTTGCAAAGCCATGAAAGGTTGTGTCCTTCATATAATTTGTCAGTTTTTAGGAGAAGATAAGCTTTTAAAGCTTTTTCTATGGCTTGCTGGCAATGAAAAGCCGCAGCATCATAGCATCTGTCATCATCAAGAAGTTTTTGAGCACATATCATATCTGCACTGGCTTTATCCAGCCAGTCGTAGTATTTTTTGCTGTCATGTTTATTATTGCAAAAACGCCTACCCATAAATAACACTTCCTGTCGAATTAACTTTATTGCAAAATGAACCTTCTTCAGACAGATATTTTTGCCAGTTTTCAGAGGAATACACTATAACATCAAAAGGAATATCACTTTCCACATCAATATAAATTGATTTTTCGTATTCCTGTACATCATTTCCACAAGTTATAACACAGATTTTAAAAGATGATACTTCACCGTTTAAATCAGTTTTTTTGGAAAATAAAATGATTTTTTCAACTTCTACTAACTTGGTAATTTGGTCTACAACTTCAGAAATAGGGTTTTTCATTTTAGCACCTCCTAAAATCCATATATATCTTTATAATATAATTATATCATTTTACTGCAATAATTCAATAAGTCAAAACAATAAATATACTTGCATACAAAATATATAATATGCTAAAATAAATTAAAAACATGAAAGAAGGGCGAAATTTGACAATATTAATTATAGATGGTCAGGGCGGTGGAATAGGAAAGGGAATAATAGAACAGCTCAGACGAAAAAACTATGATGATAAAATAATTGCAGTAGGTACAAACTCCATTGCGACTTCTGCCATGCTGAAAGCCGGAGCTGATGCAGGAGCTACAGGGGAAAATCCAGTGATATATAATTCATCTAAAGCTGATATTATAGCGGGACCTATAGGAATTATCTCTGCTAATTCCATGTACGGGGAGATAAGTCCTCAAATGGCACAGGCAGTCAGTGAAAGCAAAGCTCATAAAATACTTATTCCTATTTCAAAATCAAATATACATATAATAAGTACCACAGAAAAACCAATGCAGGCTTATATAGAAGAAACTGCTGAATGTATTTTAAATGAAATATGTAATAAAAATAATACTGACTGCTAAAATTAAAACTATCTGTTTTATGTTGACCTTTTTAATATATTGTGATAAAATCATAAAGTATCAGAATATGGCATGAAGCCATTTTTAATTTATATTTAAAAATTAAAAGCAGCACTTTAAATATGCACTATGAAAGAGCATTTCCGCCGATGAACTGACGGGCTTTTTTGTGGTGCGTTTTTTATTTAAGGAGGATTTTTTAAATGGAGAAAAAAGTTTCAACTAAAAATTTGGTAATAGCAGGACTTCTCACTGCAATCGGTGTAGCAATGCCTTCACTTTTTCACACAATTCATTTGGCAGGTAATATCTTTTTGCCAATGCATATCCCGGTACTTCTGTGCGGATTTCTATGCGGACCTCTTCTTGGCGGTATTTGCGGATTTATAGTACCTTTTATTTGCGGAATGATTACAGGTATGCCTCCGCTTTTCCCTGTTGCTACATATATGGCATTTGAACTTTTGGGATATGGAGTTTTAACAGGTATTTTAGGGAAAAAAATGAATACATATGCTGCTCTTATTATTTCCATGTTGGGAGGTAGAGCAGTTTTGGGTGTGGCTCAAGCTGTTTGTCTTGGTATTGCAGGCAAGACTTTTGCTTTTAAAGCATTTTTGACAGGTGCATTTGTAACAGCATGGCCCGGAATGCTTATTCAAATTATTTTAGTGCCTATTTTGATTATGGCTCTTAAAAAAGCAAAAGTTATTTCACAAAACTAATTTAAGGTGTGTATAATGGAGAATATTATAAAACAACATGGAAAAAAATATCCCAAAATGACGGCACAGGACTTTGTAAAGCTCATATACCAAAATGAATTTGGCTGTGGTCATTTTATATCTGATAAAAATAAATCTTTGGATAAAATAAAAGCTGAAATTAAACAATCCAATACAGATAATTGTTTTTTTGAAAACATAGGCAACGGATTTTCAAGATTTTGGCTTGGCAAAAATACGGAGGATTTTATATCAGCAGATACTGTTAATAAAATATTTATTCTTTCATCGGGAAAAACAGGAGATATTTTATCTTTTAAAAATAAACTTTCGGTTTTTTACAATATGACAAAAAACAGTGAAATAAATGTTTCATTAAAAGATACTGAAATTTATCTAAAAGAATATGAAAAAGAAAATTTCCCCATGGTAAGCCACAGTGATATTTTCCACAAAGAATATAAACCTGCCTACAAAGTTATGAAAACCTGTTTTGCATTTTATTTTAACCTTATTTCAGAAATTGAAAAACGACTTTCTCAAAATAAAAAAACAGTTGTCAGTATTGATGGCAGATGTGCTTCCGGTAAAAGCACATTGGCTAAACTTCTCAAAGATATACTGGATGGTGAAATAATCAGCACCGATGATTTCTTCCTGCCCTTTGAAAAGAGAACACCAGAAAGAATGGCTGAATGCGGCGGAAATCTCGATTATGAAAGGTTTAAGGCTGAGGTAATTGAATATATTCACAGTGAAAAAGAATTTACTTATGGTGTATTTTCATGCTGCAATGGAAAAATAGAAAGTAAAAAGAAAATTTCTCCGAAAAAACTGATTATTGCAGAAGGCTCTTACAGTGGGCATGAATATTTCGGTAACCCCTATGATATAAGAGTGTTTCTTACAGCAGATACTGACAGCCAAAAAAAGAGAATTTTGGCTCGTAACGGAGAAAAAATGCTGAAGAATTTTGAAGAAAAATGGATTCCTATGGAAGAAAAATATTTTGAAGGTCAAAAGATAAAAGGAAAAAGTAATTTTATAATTGATACAAGCATTTTTTAGGGAAAAGGACGCATAAAATCATATTGATTTAAAAAACTATGCTTTGGACAGAATTATTAATACTAAAAGTTTTAATCAATTTTTTCAAAAAATTGTAGGGTAAAGGGATAATGCCCCTAACGCTTTCCGCAGCAAATGAAATACTTTTT
>JAHHUB010000020.1 GCA_020024175.1 Oscillospiraceae bacterium
ATTTTTGCTTTTGTTTTTAGTTTCAAAAAGATTTGTCATTAAGGTGTCACTTTTAATTTGGAAAGGAAAATCGCTTAAATTGCAGCCGAAAATGATTTTTTCATTTTTATCGGTACGGGATAAAATAAACCTTTGACTATCATAATATTCTATCACTAAATCCGCACAATAAAAAGTACTGTGAGTTTTTCTGATTTGACCAAGTTTTCTAAACCAGTTTAAAAGTGGATTTTTCTGTGTGAGCTTCCACTTAAAAGGTCGGCGGCAAAATGGATCATGATAACCTTCCATACCGATTTCATCGCCATAAAATACACTGGGTATTCCAGGCATAAAATATAACAGAGCGTAAGCAATTTTCACAGCTTTTACACCTTTTTTATATTGGGAATCAGTTAAAAAAGTTTGGGATAACAGAAGATTATCATTGTTGTCAAGCTGTTTTCCTGCCAAAACCGTAATAATTCTTTCTGTGTCATGGGTGCTCAATAAATTCATAAGCCTTGTTTTGACTTTATCAGGGTATTGATAATTTATTAATTTAACAGTGTTTATAAAATTATGGGTATTTTTATCTTTTATAAGAGAGATAATTGCATCACGGAGAGGATAATTCATAACACTGTCCAACTGTTCTCCCAAAAAGTATTTTCTTCTTAAATTGTAGGAGATTTTATTGCTGGCATTTTCCCAAACTTCTCCTATAATTAAGGCATTTTTCTTTTTTAATTTTACAGAGCGGTGAAATTCATTTAAAAACCTGTCAGAAAGTTCGTCTGCCACATCAAGTCTCCAACCGCTTATACCCATAGTCATCCATTTGTCAACTACACCTTTTTCTCCACAGATGTATTTTAAATAATCGCTGTCAGCGGAATTGACTCTGGGCAAAATTTTTATACCCCACCAAGCTTCATAATTGTCAGGAAAATCATAAAAATTATACCACTTAAAATAAGGGGAATTTTTTGAATTGTAAGCACCTTCACTTTTATAATTGTTGTATTTGTTAAAGTAAAGGCTGTCATCACCTGTGTGGTTGAAAACACCGTCTAAAATGATTTTTATTCCATACCTTGATGCAGTGTCAATTAAACTTTTAAGTGCCTTTTGACCACCGAATCCTTCGTCTGCTTCCATATAGTTTCCTGTGTCATATTTGTGGTTGGAATAAGCGTCAAATACAGGTGATAAATAGATGTATTCTGTCCCCAAAGAGGCAATATAATCCATTTTTTCCGCGATTCCGTATAAATCACCGCCAAAAACCATATTGTTTTTTATGGGATCTCCGGGTTTTTCTGCAAATTGTGGTGTGCCGTTGTCCCAGTCAGGGTTTAATACAGAGGTTTTTTTAACAGGGGATTTTCCAGATGAATAAAATCTGTCCACAAAAATATGATACATAATGCCTTTTGGAATATCGGGAGTTTCATCATTTTCTTTATATATGGTAAGCTGTCTTAGGTAATCAAATTTCTCATAAAGATAAATGGTGGTTTTAAAGCTTTCATAACAAATATTGATGAAATAAATATTGGGTTTATATTTTGAAAGATCCAGTGATAAGGAGTAAATATCCATTCCATATTCTAAATTTTCCCAAATAAATTCATAGCAGTCGCTTTTTATTTCATCATAAAATTCATCACTGTTTAAAATAAGATAAACTCTTCTGACAGCTCTTTCTCTGGGAATTTTAATCACATAGTCAATAATGTTGTTTTGACTAAAGGCTCCTTTTAGAGTTACATCTTTGCCGTTAATATACTTTTTAAAGGAAATTTCCATGTTATTTTACCTTTTTGGCGTGCCAAATATTTTCAGCATAATCATTTATACTGCGGTCAGCAGAGAAAAATCCTGCATTTGCAATATTTATAACGGATTTTCTGTACCAGTTGTCAGTATTTTTGTAGTCATCCAAAGCTTTTTGATAAGTGTTTACATATGAGTCAAAATCCGCAAGACACATATAAGGGTCAGCAAATTTATTTTTTCCTGAAAGGAAGTAATTTTCAATGTTTTTAAAAGGTATTCCATTCCAGCCGTCAGCCAAACTGTTTACGGCATCTCTCAGAGTACGGTTATTTTGATAATATATAAAAGAATTATATCCGTTTAACCAAATATCACTGACTTCAGAAGAGGTAAGTCCGAAAATGTAGATGTTTTCTTCACCTACAGCATCACGCATTTCTATGTTGGCACCATCAAGTGTACCTACAGTGAGAGCACCGTTTATCATAAATTTCATACAGCCTGTACCACTGGCTTCTTTGCCCGCTAATGAAATTTGTTCGCTTATATCACTGGCAGGGAAGATTTTTTCTCCCAAACTTACATTGTAATCCTCTAAAAATACCACTTGAATTTTTTCCCTGATAGCCGAGTGTTTCTGAATATCCTGAGAAATTGCCCAAATAAGTTTTATAATGTCTTTGGCAAAATAATAGGATGGAGCAGCTTTACCGGCAAAAATAAATGTTTGTGGTATTATATCAGCCTGTGGATTTTCTTTTAAAGTGTTATATATAGATATAATTTTCAGCAAATTTAAAAGCTGTCGTTTATATTCATGAATACGCTTTACCTGTACATCAAATATTGAATTTTCATTTACAATAATGCCTGTTCTGTTTTTAATTTCTTTAGCCAAAATAATCTTATTTTCATGTTTAATCTTTTTTAATTTATCATGAATGGACGAATCGTTTTCAAACTTTTGAAATTCAATAAGTTTTTCGGGATTAGTGATGAAATCATCTGAAGTACATTCTGCAATAAGATTTGATAATTGAGGGTTAGCCATACAAAGCCATCTTCTGTGGGCAATGCCATTAGTTACATTTGTAAATTTATCAGGGCTGTAATTTTTATAATTTTTAAATATGGTTTTACCTAAAATTTCAGAGTGAAGTTTGGATACACCGTTTACTTTGTGGGAACCCACAATAGAAAGATTTGCCATTCTGATTTTACCATAAGCTATAATGGACATTTGGGAAATTTTTTCCCAGTTTTCAGGATAGACTCTCCATAAATCTTCACAAAAACGACGGTTAATTTCTTTGATAATCATGTGTATACGGGGCAGTTTAAGACTGAATAAACCTTCGTCCCATTCTTCCAAAGCCTCCGGTAAAACAGTGTGATTGGTATAGCTTACAACAGTGGTAACTGTGTCCCAGGCTTTTTCCCAGCCAAAACCGTGAATATCCATCAAAAGCCGTATAAGTTCAGGAATACAAAGAGCCGGGTGAGTGTCATTGATGTGAATTACAATTTGATTTTTTAAATTATCCAAAGTTCCGAATTTTTGCAGGTGATCGTCCAAAATGCTTTGCAATGATGCAGAAACCAGAAAATATTGCTGACTTAGTCTTAAAAGTTTTCCTTCTGTATGGTTGTCGGAGGGGTAGAGAACACGGCTTAAAGTTTTTGCATCAACACTTTCTTTTACAGCCTTGTCATAATTTCCCCGACAGAATAAATCCATATCAAATTTTTGGCAACTTTCGGCACTCCAAAGGCGGAGTGTCCCTACATTATCACTGTTGTAGCCTGAAATCAGCATATCATAGGGAACAGCTTTAATTTCATCTGGATTTTCATATAAAATCTCATTTTTACCATTATGCCAGTTTTCTATGACTTTTCCTCCAAAAGTTACTGTATAGCATTTGTCATTTCTGGGGATAAGCCAGTATTCACCTTTATCCAGCCAGTCATCAGGTAATTCGATTTGATTGCCATCTACAATTTTCTGTTTAAACAGACCGTATTCATAGCAGATTGAAAAACCGTAACTGGGATAATTTTGGGTGGTCATACTGTCCATAAAACAAGAAGCAAGACGGCCCAGTCCTCCGTTTCCAAGTCCCGGGTCAGGTTCCATGGCATATAATTTTTCTATATTCCAGCCTAAATCTTTCAGTGCATTTTTATATGTTTCCATAAGGTTTAAATTGTGGAGGTTGTTTTTAAGGGAAGGACCTACCAAAAATTCCATGCTGAAATAATATATTTTTTTGTTGTCTAATTTTTTAAGATTTGTATGCCACTGAGTTCTTTTCGAACTTAAAATATCTCTTACCGTAAGTACAACAGCTTCATATATCTGAGTATCATTCGCTTCAGCGGCAGTTATGCCGAAGTATCCCGATAATTTTGTTTTTATATTGTCTTTTACGGTTGACACATTAAATTGTTCCATTGTCTACCTCCGAATTTCAGGCAAAATTGATAAATTTAATTGCCTATAATTTCACTGTATAAATTAATGTATTTTTCAGCGGATTTGTTCCAGGAAAAATCTTTTTGCATAACTGTTTTAACCAGTTCTTGCCATTCAGGTTTGGAACTGTAAATACTTAGTGCATAATTTAAAACATGGAGCATTTCATGGGCATTGTAGTTTCTGAAAGAAAATCCGTTTGATTCTTTGTCAAAAGGGTTATATGGTTTTATAGTATCAGCAAGTCCTCCCACTTCTCTTACTACAGGTACAACGCCATAGCGGGAAGCTATCATCTGAGATAAACCACAGGGTTCACTTTTTGACGGCATGAGAAGTATATCTGCGGCGGAGTAAATTTTTCTTGATAAATCTTTGTTGTAATCCAAAATAATTCTCACATTGGGGCGATTTTTTTTCATTTCATTTCTGAAAAATTCTTCGTATTCATATTCACCTTTGCCCAAAAGCACAAACTGTAAATTTTCATAAGCAATGTCATCAAATACACATTTGATTAAATCAAGTCCTTTGTGGGAAGCAAGTCGAGAGATAACAGCCACAATGGGAATATTCTGATTTATCTGCAAACCGAATTCCCTTTGAAAAGCTTCTTTGCATACAGCTTTGTTTTGTAAGTGTTTCCAATCATATTTTTTCTCAATTATGCTGTCTTTTGCAGGGTTGTAGTAATTTATGTCAATTCCGTTTACAATGCCGCATAACTTGTAGGAATATCTTTGCAGTATATGGTGAAGATTTCCAGAAAAATATCTGTAAAGCAGTTCTTGGGAATATCTTTCACTGACAGTGGAAACCTTGTCAGCACATACTATGGCAGCTTTTGTCAGATTTATATTGCCATCATAGTCAAATAATGACCTGTCACAGCCTGCCAAGTCAAATACATCATCAAAAATTGAAAAATCGAAAACCCCCTGATATTCAATATTGTGAATGGTGTAAAGAGTTTTTATGTTACGGTATCGTTCCTGATTTGCATACAGACATTTTAAATAAATTACACATAGAGCAGTGTGCCAGTCATTTGCATGAAGTACATCCGGAAAGTAATTTACAGCTTGCATTATTTCCAAAACAGCTTTGCAGAAGAATGCGTATTTTTCACCATCATCAAAGTTCCCATAAAGGTCGGCTCTTTTAAAGTAATATTCATTGTCCACAAAGTAGTAAATAACCCCGTTGTGATTGCACTCAAAAATACCGCAATATTGATTTCTCCATGCCAGTTTTACATTTATTTTGCCCACAAAGGTGAGTTTATCCATAAATTTGTTTTTTGTTATTTCATGGAGGGGAAGTATTACTCTTATATCATCATCAAAAGTCATATTTTTCTTAATTGCACTGGGGAGAGAACCCATAACATCACCAAGACCTCCTGATGAAGAAAAAGGTACAGCTTCTGCTCCGACCATTAATATTTTCATATAATTTCCCTCCCTGTTATAATCTCTTGTTTTTGCCGATGAAATAAGGACTTTCCTGACATCCGCTTAAAATCATATTGTCGCGGACAACTGCATTTATATCGGAAAGACAGCAGTTGATAAAAGTATTTTTACCTATAATTGTATTTTTAAATATTACAGAATCTCTTATAACAGCACCTTTTTCTACAGTTACTCCTCTGAAAATAACGGAGTTTTCCACAGAACCGTAAATTTTGCAGCCATCAGCAATCAGAGAGTTTTTAACATTGGAACTTTCCCCATAATAAGTGGGTACAGAGTTTCTTATTCTGGTGATAATAGGTCTTAAACGATTTCTGAAAAGTTCTGTTCTTACTTTGGAATTATTTAAAATTTCCATGCTGGCAGAGTAGTAATCTTTAAGTGATACAACGGACATTATGTAATTTTCATAGTTGTAAACTTTAAAATTACTGTTTTTCATATTTTTTCTTACTACATCAAAAGTCATTGAATGGTAGTTATGAGCTATGGCATCATTAATGATATTTTGAAAATAAGCTCTGTTAAATACACAGATATTCATATAAACCTGCGAAACTCCTTCAAAGTCGGGAGTGTTTCTTTTTATATCAATAATATTGTTGTTTTCATCAGATTTTATTATAATATCATTATTTACATTTTCACGTGTCATATTTACGGTTTTGGTAACGGCAGTCATATCAGCACCACAGGATTTATGGTAGTTAATCACATCTTTTAAATCTATGTTGCAGATAATATTGCTGTCGCTCATTATTACATAATCTTCGGTAAATGAATTTATAGTGTCAGCAATGCTTTTAAGTGCTTCCAAACGGGTGGTATAAAGACTTTCTCTCACAGGTGAATCAGCTCTCATAAAAGGCGGTAAAATATTAATACCCCCTGTGCTTCTTGCCAGGTCCCATTCTTTACCAGAGCCTATATGTTCCATAAGTGAATAATAATTGTAGTGAGTTATAATATTTACATCATAAATATTGGAGTTTACAAGGTTTGACAAAGCAAAATCCACCAATCTGTATCTGCCGGCAAAGGGAATGGCTCCTGAGGAACGGCTCATGGTGAGTTCCGGAATATCTCTGTCGTGTATATTTGAAAAAAGTATGGCAACTGATGACATATTATTATCCTCCCCTTACATTTTCACATATTGAATATTTTTAGCAGTAACAAGGGCAATTTCTCTGTTTTCTTCTTCCTTGCCCACAATGGTGTCCGGTTCTATTACAGTGTTTTTATCCACTATGGAGTATTTGACCACAGCACCTGTTTTTATGGTTACATCAGACATGATAACACTGTCTTTAACCAAAGCACCTTTTTCAACAATTACATTGGAAGAAAGAACAGAATTTTTAACCATTCCGTTTATTTCACAGCCTTCGGTTATAAGGGAATTGTCGATTTTTGCCCCATCTCCCACAAAATGAGCAGGAGCACCGTTACTTCTGGAGAAAATTCTCCATTGGGGATTGTTTAAATCAAATTCAGGCTGTTCACCTAATAAATCCATATTAGCCTGCCATAAACTGGGGATAGTTCCTACATCTTTCCAATAACCATTAAAGAGATAGGCATACATATTTTTTCCGTCATTAAGCATTTTGGGAATGATGTTTTTTCCAAAGTCATTTTCGGAACTTTGGTCTTTGTCATCATCTTCCAGATATTTTTCCAAAATATCTTTGTTAAATATGTATATTCCCATAGAAGCTTTGGTACTTTTGGGGTGCTTGGGTTTTTCCTCAAATTCTATGATTTTGTTTTCATTGTCTGTGTTCATAATGCCGAAACGGCAAGCCTCCTCCAATGGGACATCAATTACGGCAATAGTACAGTCAGAACCTTTTTCCTTGTGAAATTCCAGCATTTTAAAGTAGTCCATTTTGTAAATATGGTCTCCTGATAAAACAACCACATAATCGGGGTCATATCTGTTTATAAAATCCATATTTTGATAAATTGCATTGGCAGTTCCGGAGTACCAGTCAGCAGACTCATTGTTTTGATAAGGGGGAAGTACAGTAACTCCTCCGTTAATTCTGTCAAGGTCCCAGGGCTGTCCGTTGCCTATATATTCATTTAACATCAAAGGCTGATACTGAGTGAGAACACCTACAGTATGCATACCTGAATTTACACAGTTAGACAGGGGAAAGTCGATAATACTGTATTTACCACCGAAGTTTACAGCGGGTTTGGCGATTTTTTCAGTGAGGGAGAGAAGTCTGCTGCCTCTTCCTCCGGCTAAAAGCATAACGACACATTCTTTTTTTGTGAACATGATAAACTCCTTCCCGGAATTTTAAAATTCCTGAACTACTTTTCTTTTTCAAATATCACAGCTCCATATGCAGGCAGTAATATATCAATCATATTAAAGTCGCCGTTTTTATATGACTTTAATGTTTTTTTGTTTTTCTTGTTTTGTCCGCCGTATTCATATAAATCAGAGGTAAAAATCTCACTGTAATTGCCTCTTTTGGCAACTTTCAGTTTATATTTATTTCTTTCCACAGGGGAAAAATTAAGTATAATATATAGTTCCTTGCCCTTTGAATCAATTCTTCTGTATGATAAAGTGTTCATTTCAGCCTGTTCAGCTTCCACCCATTGAAAACCGCTCCAACTGTCATCAATTTCCCAAAGTTGTTTGTGGCTTAAATAAAAATTGTTTAAATCCTTGCAGTAATGTTTAAATTCGGAATGTTTAGGGTAATCCAGCATAAACCATTCAAGCTGATTTGCAAAATCCCATTCTCTGAACTGAGCAAATTCATTTCCCATAAAATTTAATTTTTTTCCGGGCAAAGTCATCATATAAGCCATAAAAACTCTGGCACAGCCGAATTTATCCTCATATTCTCCAAACATTTTGTCAATAAGGGATTTTTTCCCGTGAACCACTTCATCATGACTTACAGGGAGTATAAAATTTTCCGAGTACATATACATCATGGGAAAAGTAAGTTTGTTGTGCTGATATTTTCTGAATAACGGATCAGTGGCTATATATTCAAACATATCATTAGCCCAACCCATGTTCCATTTAAAATTAAATCCCAAACCTCCGCTGTTTACAGGTTTTGTAACCATAGGCCAGGCAGTTGATTCTTCTGCAATCATAAGTATGTCGGGGTGTGATTCAAAAACAATACTGTTTAATTTACGGAAAAAAGCCACAGCTTCTTTATTTTTGTTGTCGCCGTCAATGTTGGGAGTCCATTCGCCGGGTTTTCTGTCATAATCCAAGTATAACATGGAAGCCACAGCGTCAATTCTCAAGCCGTCAATGTGGTATTCACTTAACCAAAATTCTGCATTGGAAATAAGAAAACACTGTACTTCTTCTCTGCCTACATCAAAACATCTGGTACCCCAGTTTTTGTGTTCCTGACGATCTTTGCCCTGATATTCGTATAAAGGCTGTCCGTCAAATTCATAAAGTCCGTGGGCATCTTTTGGAAAGTGAGCGGGAACCCAGTCTAAAATAACACCCAAACCTGCCTTGTGAAATTCATTTACCAAATACATAAAATCATGAGGATTGCCAAAACGGGAAGTGGGGGAGTAATATCCGCAAACCTGATATCCCCAGGAACCGTCAAAAGGATGTTCTGCAATAGGCATAAACTCCACATGAGTATATCCCATTTCTTTTACATAGGGTATAAGTTCGTCGGCAATTTCTCTGTAAGGCAAATAGTTTTCTCCGTTTTGGGTGGAAAGACCATCCTTAGTTTTCCATGAAGCCAAATGTACTTCGTAAATATTCATGGGGTTTGGGTAAAAATGTTTTTCTTTAGTGCGTGAAACAAAGAGTTTACTTCTGTATTTAAGCCAATTTTCATCTTCCCACTTAAAACCTTTTATATCATATATAATGGAAGCAGTTTTCAGTAAAGTTTCATTCATATAAGCATATGGGTCAGCTTTTATGATAGTTTTTTCACCATTTATAATTTTATATTTATAAAAAGTTCCATGCATATCTTTTGAGTAGGGAAGAATAATTTCCCAAATGCCTTTAGCAGTGATTTTTCTCATAGCCATACCGTTTTCCCAGCCGAATTTATCCCCTACCAGGTAAACCTCATCAGCATTGGGTGCCCAAACTCTGAAAGATATTTCATTGCCATTTATATTGCAGCCCAAAAATTCATAAGCTTTATAATTTGTCCCTTGATGAAACAAATATTGCGGCAGTAAATCATAGTTCTCACTGTTATTTTTAAAATCCATAGTACAGCCCCCTTTTTTTAAAATAAGAACCAATAAATGTATATATAAATTATATCATATATGAGCATATAATACAATTAAAAAACAGTAAAATATAAAATAGCCCATTTAAAACAAGGTCGCCCCGCCCCATGGCCGCAAGAGATTAACTTAAATTGTAAACTAATTCAGAGAACGCGTCTGACAGTGGGGTCGCCCCGCAAATATTATTTTAGTGTGTCGCCCCGCCCCATGGCCGCGAGAGATTAACTTAAATTGTAAACTAATTCAGAGAACGCGTCTGACAGCGGGGTCGCCCCGCAAATATTCTCTTATGGTTTTTTCCACATTTTCCACTTCAGTGTGGAAGTTTTCTGCGGAAATCCTCAAAGCTCCTGAACCTAAAATTATAATCTGCTCCAAATTGTCGGAGGTAGCAACTTTAACACGATATTTATGACGCATTTGATGAGCCACTCTTTCAATGTAGCTGTCTGCGGTTTCTTTTTCTTTTGTGTATACCACATGAATGTTGTGGAATTTTTCTACTGAACCTAAATTACCTTTGACTTTATAAGCATCAAATACCAAAATTAAATTACAGCCCTTGTATGCCTGATAATTGCAAAGTCTGTTCATCAGTGTATATCTTGCACCGTCCAAATTATCCTCGGACATCTTTTTTAATTCATCCCAGGCAAAGATGATGTTATAACCGTCAACTAAAAGATATTCCTCAAGTTTAATTATATTTTTAGAGGGTTTATATTCTTTTAATTCAGTTTTTTTATGGGTTTTCATGGCGTAATATCTGTCTCTTTTAATAGTGCCATAAGTACGCTCAAAAATTTCCATCAATTCTTTGTCCTGTTCCAAAGCACAGGCATAATTTTCTATAGCTTTTCTTGTTGTTTCTTTTTTGATTTCAATTTCCTGTTTTTTGGGATTTAATACACTTTCCAAATGCATATGATTTTGTATATCATTCCATTTAACCAAAACACCTGTACCATGACTGCAAAATACGGAATCAGGACTGTTAGCTAAATCTGCTTCAGGGTCATAGTTATATTTTTCTATAATTTTATCCTGATTGTGGCAAACCCCGTAACCATGGAGTAAAAATGTAATTTTACCTTTGCCCTTGGTGTAGCTAGTCAGTTCAATGGGATAGTTTTTAATTTCTGAAACAGGTGCAAATCCTGTTATGACAGCACAGTCATCTTTAAATTCAGGTGGCATTACAGTGGAGTTCATACGCTCCAAATCCATCATGGCTCTGCCCACATTATCAGTGGGAAGTTCCAATGTAAAATCATAGTAAGGCTCCAGCAAAACTGATTTAGCCTGCATAAGTCCCTGTCTTACAGCTCTGTATGTAGCCTGTCTGAAGTCCCCGCCTTCAGTGTGTTTTGGGTGGGATTTCCCTGATGCCAAAGTTATTTTTATATCTGTAACAGGACTTCCTGTCAAAACCCCCAAATGTGTTTTTTCCTGTAAATGTGTCATAATAAGTCTTTGCCAGTTTTTTCCGAGAATATCTTCACTGCAATCGGAATTAAAAACCATTCCGCTGCCTCTGGGCAAAGGCTCCAAAATAAGATGTACTTCTGAGTAATGTCTTAAAGGTTCATAATGCCCCACACCTTCCACAGTATTTTCTATTGTTTCTTTGTAAAGTATATCCTCGTTTCCGAAACTTATGTCAATACCAAAACGGCTCATAACTAAACTTTTGATAATTTCAAGCTGCAAAGCTCCCATAACTTCCATGGAAATACAGTTATTGCTTTCGTTCCAGGATATGTGAAGCTTACATTCTTCCTCTTCCAAAATTTTAAGTTTTTCGTAGGCAATATGTGGGTTAGTGCCATCATTAATGACTAAACTGTATTTAAGTACAGGGTTTATCATATCATCAGTTCTCTCATCTGATTCACCTAAAATTTGACCGCAGTATGTTTTGGAAAGTCCTGCCACAGCACATACCATACCCTGAACAGCATTTTCTGCCTGTTTAAATTTGCCGCCCTGATAAATTCGGATTTGATTTATTTTTTCCTCTGTAATATTGCCGTCTTTGTCAGTATATGAAATTAAATCCTTGAGTTTAAGCTCTCCTCCGTTAATTTTAAGGTGAGAAAGACGGTTGCTGTCATCATGAGTAATTTTAAAAACCTCTGCAGAAAATTCCGTTTTTTCTTTTTGAGCCAAAGTGTATTTGTCCAAAATTTCCAAAAATTCTTTTATACCATTAAGTTTTAAGGCTGAGCCAAAGCAGCAGGGGAATATTTCACGATTTTTTACTGCATTTGAAATAGATTTATCAGATAATTTTTCATTTTCAAAAAACTCCTCCATAAGCTTTTCACTGCATGAAGCTGCCTGTTCATAAAAGTCAAAATTCACCTGTGTAAAATCAGTTATATGAGTGTGCAGTCTGTCTTTAAGTTCTGCTAAAATTTTTTCTTTTTCAAAAAGCGGACTGTCAGTTTTGTTTACAAAAATAAAAACCGGAATACGGTTTTTCTCCAATATTTCCCATAAAGTTTTGGTGTGATTTTGAACTCCGTCAGCTCCGCTTATCACTAAAATTCCATAATCCGCAGCTTTTAAAGTTCTTTCGGTTTCTGTGGAAAAATCCACATGTCCCGGAGTGTCTAAAAGATATATTTGAGTATTTGGGAGAGTTAAAACTGCCTGTTTTGAAAATATTGTAATTCCTCTGTCTTTTTCCAGTTGGAAGTTGTCCAAAACCGTATCTTTATGGTCAACTCTGCCCAATTTTTTTATATTTCCGCTTTCATAAAGCAAAGCTTCGGAAAGAGTAGTTTTTCCTGAGTCAACATGAGCTAAAATTCCCATCGCAATTTTTTTCATAAATAATTCATTCACTTTCAAACCATATAATATAATTAAAATAATTCTACCATAATTACAAAAAAAATTAAACTATTGTTTTCATTTTTTCTGAGCGTTATAATAAAGCCGAAATAAATACAAAATATATTTGACAGCCTAAACATTATGTGATACAGTACAAAAAAGAAATAAATTAAAAATGAAGGACATAATTATGAATAAAACAGTAAAAATTGTGTTAAAAATAATAATTGTTGTTTTAATTTTGGGAATTTTTGCGTTTATATGGGGAAATTCAATGCTCAACGGCGATGATTCTGCATATATAAGCGATAAAATAGCAAGAATACTTTCCCCTGCAATAATAAAGATTACACATATGACTTTTGATGAAGTAATAATGGGTGATATTGTTAGAAAAATGGCTCATTTTGCAGAGTTTTTTGTTTTGGCAATGGGGCTTACCATTTTTATAAAGAAAAATATATCACTTATAATGTTTATAGGACTTTTCACGGCAGTAACTGATGAATTTATCCAAAGCCGAACATACAGAACATCCAAAATAGATGATGTGGTATTGGATTTCTGTGGATTTCTCTGTGGAATGATTCTCACTTTAATATTTAAAATGGCATTAAAAGGTTTTTCCAATGCCCTTAAACGAAGAAAAAACAAAAGAGAAAAACAAAGAAGAAAATTTAACAGTATGCTGATAGATGAAAATCAGGAAAAAATAATCAAAGAAGATGATAATACCAAAAACAATATAGAGGGGAGAGGGAGACTTTAGATGATAACAAAAAGAAGTTCCGTAAATAAAATCTGTATGTGGTGTGCCTTGATTCTGCTTATTTTTATATGGGGAAATTCATGTATAGGTGCTACAAATTCGGGTGCTGCCAGCGGAACCATAACAAAAGCTGTTTTAAAAATAATAAATAGTTTTTTTGGTGTCAGTGTATCTTTTAATACACTGCATATCTTAATCAGAAAACTTGCTCATTTTACGGAATATGCAGTATATGGACTGCTGTTAAAAGGAGCTGCACAAACAAGTGTAATAACAACTATGTTTATAGGTTTGCTCACTGCTGTAGCTGATGAATGTATACAGTATTTTACACCGGGCAGAGCTGCTTCTGTTCGAGATATTATAGTGGATTTTACAGGATTTGTCTGTGGTATGATAGTTTTTTGGATACTGCGAGCCATGTGGCATGAATTTCAAAATACTGTACTTAAAAAATACAGAAAAAATAACAGTTCCCAAAATAAAGAATATTGATAAAATCTCTGTTATAACAGAGGATATTTTTCCACAGTTTTATATTAAATTAACGCTCTCCGTTGTTTTTATTTTGTTATGTGATATAATATAAAACATATGATAAAAACGGAGGAAATACATATGATATGCAATAAATGCAAAACAGAAACCGTAAAAAACGCTAAATTCTGTCATAACTGCGGAGAAAAAATTCTTTTGGAAAATAAAACTGTAAATCCAATGGACTGGGCAGATACAGAATATGAAAGCGGGGAAAAACTCTGGGAACTTGCAAAGTCAGGTGATGCAAAAGCTCAGAAGAAACTGGGAGATTGTTATGCAAACGGTGATTATGATGAGGATAATACCGACGAAAACTTTGACCCTTGCAAAGAAGCTGTAAAATGGTACAAAAAATCTGCCCAACAAGGTTATGCTCCTGCTCAGTTTGCCATGGGTGAATGTTATAATTATGGCGACGGAGTAAAATATGATGAAACAGAGGCTGTTAATTGGTATAGAAAAGCTGCTGAACAAGGCTATGTACAAGCTCAGTATGAATTAGCCGACTGTCTTTCTATTGGTATAACAGATGAAAAAGAAGCGGCAAAATGGTATAAAAAAGCTGCTGAACAGGGTTATGTGGAAGCTATGTTCTCATATGGGGACTGTCTTATGGACGGTGAAGGTGTAAAACAGAATATGGCTGAGGCTGTAATTTGGTATAGAAAAGCCGCAAAACTGGGAAATACCATTGCTATGGTAAAACTTGGTGATTGTTATATGTATGGCAATGGAGTGGAGCCTGATGTGGAAACAGCTATGAAATGGTACCAAAATGCCATTGACAAAGATGATACTGTGGCTATGGTAAGACTGGGTGACTGCTGTATGGAAGGCAGAGTTATGACTAAGAACGAAGAAAAAGGTCTAATGCTGTATCAAAAAGCTGCCAAAGCCAATAAAAAATTTGCAATGCTCCGTTTGGGGGATTACTATTCCCGCAAAGAAAACAAGAATGAAGCTTTGGGCTGGTATAAAAAAGCCGCAGATAGTGAAGATGTAACTGCCATGCTTAAACTTGGCGACTACTATGTAAAGTTAGGAGAAAAGGACAAAGCCATAGAATGTTATAAAAAAGCTGCTCAGCACCGCTAGCCCGCCGAGCGGGCGGTCAGACGCGTTCTAAGGTATTATTGTAATTTTAGATTACGCTCTC
>JAHHUB010000200.1 GCA_020024175.1 Oscillospiraceae bacterium
CTATAATTGTTTTATATTATATAAATTGGTAAAATATTTCCAAAATATTCGTTTTTTTTCAATTTTTATTTGACATTACATGACCTTTATGTTATTATGAATTCCTAGGATATATTATATTTTTGAAAGGTTGTGTTTTAACTATGAAAGCTACAGGTATTGTAAGAAAAGTTGATGAATTAGGCCGTGTTGTTTTGCCAATCGAACTTAGAAGAAATCTTGATATTGAAATCAAAGATCCTTTGGAAATTTATGTTGAAGATGACAAGATCATTCTCAAAAAGTATGAGCGTTCTTGTATTTTCTGTAATGAAGTTTCTAACCTCATTACATATAAAGGCAAAACAATTTGTAAAAACTGCTTGGAAGAAATGTATAAACAAAAGTAATTTATACGGAGCCGATATATTTACATATGTCCGGCTCTTTCTTTTTGTTTTTAAAAAAATTCATCAAAAAAAGCTTGTATCGGATTTGATACAAGCTTTTTTATTTTCAGCTATTCTTTGTTAATGGATTTAAATCCGTTACCCATAATTTCATTAGCTTCATTTACCATTATAAATGCCTTTGGATCCATTTCTTTTACAACTTTCTTTACTTTTGGCATTTCATTGGTTCTCATAGCACAAAGAACTATTGGTCTGTCATCTCCGTGGAATGCACCTTTAGCCTGAAGTAATGTTGCACCTCTGTGTGTCATATTGTAAATTTCATTTCCGATTTCCTTGGCTTTTTCTGAAATAATGAACATCATTATACCTCTGTCGCCACCATATACAACTTTATCCATTACAACACTGTCTACATACATTGTTACAAATGCAAGCATTGCGGATTCAATATTTTTATATACAATAACAGACATAATTACAACTGATGCATCAACTGCCAAAATAAGTTTAGCTATGGACATATGAGGCATCTTCTTTTTGATAAGAAGTCCCAATATATCTGTACCACCTGTAGAAGAACCTCTTGAAAGAATAAGTCCCAAACCCACACCTATAAGTACACCGGCAAACATGGCTGCCAACAAAGGATTTTTAGTGTAAGGCTGTATTCCGGGAAAACCATTATCAAGAATAAATGTAAATATAACTACAGTTTTAAGACTGTTAAATGTAAATTCTTTTCCGAGGAAAATAAGTGCCATAATAATCAAAGGCACATTTATAAGGAATGAAACAAAACCTATTCCCAAAAATCCCTTGGAAATATAGTTCACCAAAGTTGAAAAACCTGCTACACCACCGGGGGCAATGTGGTTTGCTGCAGTAAACATATTAATTGCCAAACCATAGCAGTAAGAACCGATAATATCATACACAATATCAATTAAAAATTTTTTTGTATCAAATTTTTTTATACCTTCACTCATTGCCTTGTCCTCACAATTTTAGTATTTTATTATTTATTATTATTTGTAAAAACTTCTTTTATGCCGATTTCAAAAATCTCACTGAGTCTGTCATAGTTTCCTGTCAAATACAAATACCCAAATAATGCTTCCACTCCTGTAGCTCGGCGGTATTCATTGGGATTTGACTTTTTAGGTGCTTTGGTGGAGTTGGCATTTCGTCCTCTTTTCATAACTATCAGTTCTTCTTCGCTAAGTAAAGGCTCCAACACTCCATAAAGTTCGGATTGAGCTGATGCCTTTACCATCAAAACTGACTTTTTATGAAGATTATTTACTGACATATTGGCAGTAAGAACCAATCTCTCTCTCACCATAAGTTCATAAACTCCGTCCCCTATAAAAGCCAATGTAAGCGGACTTAACAGTTTGGGATTTTCAGCACATTCTTTTGAAAATATCATAATTTTCTCCTGTTACTTGATATAATCAAATTCAAAACTTAGTATGCTTACTGTATCACCTTCATTTATGCCCATTTCTTCCAGTCTTTCGATTACACCATTTTCAATGAGTATTCTCTGCATATACTGCAAAGATTCATAATCATTGGGGTCAACCATTCCCAAAACGGGAACAAGCCAGTCAGCTTCCACAATATATACATCGTCCTCAACTCTGATAGTAAAATCTTTGTTTGCCTTATCTGCAAAATCATCAAATGCAGGAGGTTCGGGTTCATACTCCTTAATAGGAGGCAATGTGTCAAGCATTGTGGAAATACGGTTTATAAGAGGTTTTACTCCTTCTGTAGTAGCCGCTGATATGGGGAAAAATTCATATCCCATATCTTCCACATATTTTTTAAATTCTGCAATTTGTTCCTCTGTAGCCATATCACACTTGTTAGCTGCAACAATTTGAGGCCGTTCGGATAATTCTTCATTAAAGTTTTTAAGTTCCAAATTAATTTTATCAAAATCTTCTTTTGGGTCTCTGCCTTCAATACCTGAAACATCAACCACATGAACTATAAGACGACATCTTTCCACATGGCGTAAAAATTCATGGCCTAAACCTGCACCTTGGCTTGCACCCTCAATAAGTCCCGGAATATCAGCCATAACAAAGCTTTTGCCATCACCTGCATCAACCACACCCAAAACCGGTGTGAGAGTTGTAAAGTGATAATTTGCAATTTTAGGCTTTGCGGCACTTACTACGGATATTAAAGTGGATTTGCCCACATTTGGGAAACCCGCCAGACCTACATCGGCAAGAAGTTTAAGTTCCAAAATAAGATCAAATTCTTCCCCCTGAAGTCCGGGTTTGGCAAATCTGGGTATTTGTCTTGTTGGTGTAGCAAAGTGATTATTTCCCCAGCCACCTTTACCGCCTTTGGCAATGACAACAGGTTCATCTCCTGACATATCTGCCATAATCTTACCTGTTGCGGCATTTTTAATCAAAGTTCCTTTGGGAACTTTAATTATAAGCGGTTCTGCACTTTTACCAGAGCATCGTTTGTTTTGACCATCCTGTCCGTTTTTAGCTACAAATTTCT
>JAHHUB010000201.1 GCA_020024175.1 Oscillospiraceae bacterium
GAACTTTGTCTTGGGAATAATTTATGCTGCCTACATTTTCAGCTAGGGCTTTCAAATATTTAATTTGATTTGTTTTTTCTAAAATAATCTCATTAAGTTTATATGCTTTTTGTAAATATTGCTTTGCCTGCATGTTTAAAACACATCCCTTCATTAAGCCTAAAACCCTGCCTAATAAATTAAGCAGGGTAATGATTTTTAACTGTTTAAATAATCCAGTATTATTTCTTTGGCCTCGTCAAATCCCCAGCATATTGATGTACAATAGCCTTGTTCGGTTAAATCATGCAACCATTCTTTCTGTTTATCTGTGGGTTTGTTTTTCCCCGTTTTCATTTCTATGTACAGTCCATGGAAATTTCTTCTTGGAACCGGAAGACATAAGCCAGGTATCCCTGATTCAACTCCTTGTCTTTTAAGATTTACAGCTTCTATTTTGTTTCTGCTCCCACCATTGGGAATGTGGAAAAGTAATTTTAATTCAGGGTATTTTCTGACTTCTAAATTGGCCCATTCAATAAGCATGGATTGTTGTTCGCTTTCTTTTAGAGAAGGGATTTTAAAATTACTTTTGTTTTTTGTAATATTAGATTTCATTTTTATGTTTATTTCCTCCTTTTTCTTTATGTCCATGCATATAAATATATTTGGAATGCATATCAGCATTGGCATAGATAAATTCATCTGCTTTTGCTTTTGATAAATGGTTTTTCAGCACATTGAGTTCATAAGGATAAATTCCTTCCTCTTTTTTATGTGCTATTCTTTCCTTAATTTCGCTGTCTTCATAGTTAGCCTCAACCATATAAAGGTCGTATCCCTTTGCCTGAATACCGCTTAAACTGTTGGTATCAGTAGCATAGAACAGTTTATCATTTTTGAAAAATATCTTAAATCCCATATTGGGAACATTGTGAAAAAGTCGGACAGGTATGACATTACAAATTCCATAATTGTAGTTTAAATCAAAATCAAGTACATCAATGTTGGACTTTTTAACGCCTAAACTGACAAGAGGGGATATAAGCCACCTTCCGCAGGCAAATCTTAAACATGGTCGTTCTTCAGCTAATCTTTTAATAGTGGGTTTATTGAAATGGTCAGAATGAATATGTGTCAGTAAAATCAATTTTAAATTTCTATAGACAGGGGATAAGTCTTTGAAACTTACCCCACAATCTATCATTATATGTTTATTAAAAACAACTGCGTTTCCCTGAGAGCCGGTAGAAATAATATTGTAATCAATCATTTTGTATTTATATTTCGTCCAATTCGTCCAAGTTTATGTGCTTTGGGCTTTCCGGTGTAAGATATTTTTGAGGTTCATCAGAAGGAAGATCGGAATTACCGTTATCTTCGTGTTCAGGTTCAGCAGGTGGCAGTTCCGGAGATAAGGCTTGTTCATGTACATCCGGAATGAAATTTCCGCTATCATCTTTTATGATACAATTTCCGTCTGATTCCATAGCAGTAACCATTTCAGTTGACATAATACCCCATTTGCTGATTAACTGTCTTAACAGAGTTTTTTTAGCCATAGTATCAAAATCCTTGTACCAAAAAGATGAAAATTTCCACATATCTTTTTCAGGTATTTCATTATTTTGAAGTTTTGTATAAGCTGATGCGGAAAATGCCTGTGAAAATTGGTCAGCGTGAGATATTATTTTATCCTTACTCCAATAAATAACTTTTCTAAATCCGTTAAGGTATTCAAAATAAGCCATATATCCAACAGTAGGAAGAGATTCTCTGTAATCATCATCCTCAATAAAGGAAAATTGCGGTTTCCCTGTAAACTTGTCCTTGCCAAGATATTCACCTTCCTTAATATCAATAACATCAAGGTCAGCATATTCTCCACTTCTTAGGGCCATTTGTATGTAACCCTTGTATCCCAGAATAAACTGTGCTTTTGTACATTCAGGATCTATAAGGTTTCCCTGTCTGTCATACTTTGCTTTGCTTTTAAAAGGCACCATGTAATACTGTCCCAGCTGAGGCGAAGGCTGAAGATTAAGACTCTCACCAAGAAGTGCTGCACTGAGTATTGTTCCCGCATCACATTCCTGGAGCTGAGGATTAACTGCAACAGCGGAAGAAACAGCAGCAATAAAACGGTTTGCTCTTTTTGGGTCTTTAAGAGTATTGTGTATAAGATTTTGATATTGAGGTGTTGTGATAGCTACACTAAATCTTGGTTTTTGTGCCTGTAATTTATTATTTTGATTCATAATTAAAGCCTCCGTCTATTAAAAAATTTTTTAATGTTTTAAGCTTGTTTAAGTTAGCTGTAACAGTAAAAGTAACTTCGTACAGCTCCTCAACAAGCTTTTCAGTTTCAGATACAGTCGGCGCAGATAATTCTTCCGCAAGGACTTCTTCAACTTTTTGCTCTGTTGCCTTTTCAATCATTTTCTTTTCAGCTATTTTTTGTTCAGCTGAAATTTGAGTTTCCAAAGCTTTTTTTCTTTCGTTTACAATGTTTACAGCTTGGCATATATTCAAATATTTCTTATATTCAAGCAGAATTTCATCATTATAATCCATTTTGTTTATTAGGGCAATTTCTTCATTTACTTTGTCCACAAACGTCTTTGTTTTATCCTTTAAACTTTTTTCAGTAGCTGAAAGAGTAATGTTTAAGCCAATTCTGTCAAATTCTAAAAAGTCAATGGATAATGATTTGGTGTATTCATTAAAGTAATCTTTGACAGATTCTTTTTTGATGTTTTTTAACTCTGCTTCTGTGTTATCTATATTTTCCTTTAGTTTTTTGTCAGCATCTTTGAATATATCTGATACACATTCTTTGTAAACTTTTTCAAATTGTTCGTAAGGAGCTAAAACTTTGTTTTTAACTTCTTTTCGTTGTTCTTCTAGAAATGTAAAATCCTTGT
>JAHHUB010000202.1 GCA_020024175.1 Oscillospiraceae bacterium
GAAAAAAAGCAGCAAAAATATTTTGAAGAAGAAATTTGCTTTGAAAATGGGGACTTAGAAGTAAAAAAGATATTTCCGGGCAATAAAGCAGTGATTTTGAAGTTAATACAATGTGAACAAAATATAAAATTTGAGAAATCTTTCAAAAAAAACTTAAAAAATTGCTTGGATTATGATAAAATAAATGGCAGTATTTTTATTCGTCAAAAAAAGGAAGGGGATAAAATTACTCTCAGCAGACGAAACTGCACAAAAAGTTTGAAAAAACTTTTCACAGAAATGAAAATTACTGAAGATAACAGAGATAAGCAGCTCGTAATGTGTGATGATAATGGAGTTATTTGGGTGGAACAGGCTGGTTGCTCCAAACAAACCGAAGTAGACAATGCAACAAAAAATATATTAAAAATTACGATTGCGGAGGAGTAAAAATGATAAATGATATAGAAAGAATTTTGGTAACAGAAGAACAGCTTCATGCCAAAGTAATGGAAATGGGAGCTCAAATATCCAAAGATTATATGGGCAAGGATCTTATGTTGGTAAGTGTACTTAAAGGTTCAGTAGTATTTATGGCTGATCTTATGAGAGCCATTACAATTCCAATGAGTATTGATTTTATGTCCGTATCCAGCTATGGTTCCGGAACAAAAAGCACAGGTGTTGTTAAGATTATAAAAGATTTGGATGTAAACCTTGAAGGAAAAGATTTGCTTTTGGTTGAAGATATTCTTGACAGTGGAAATACATTATTCTACCTTAAAAATATGCTTTCCGGCAGAAACCCAAACAGCATTAAAATAGCAACACTGCTTGACAAACCTGAAAGAAGAACTGCTGATATTTATGCAGATTACAGCGGATTTCAGATTCCTGATAAATTTGTTGTGGGTTATGGTCTTGACTTTGATGAAAAATACAGAAACTTCCCTGAAATAGGTGTTTTAAAACCTGAAATATACACAAAATAAATAGTATATAAATTTATACGCGGAGAGGGGCGATAATATTGGCAAATAATAATAAAAATAAGGGCGAAAAGATTAAAGGCCTTGGAATATATCTAGGACTTTTGATAGCACTTATTTTACTGGCAAGTTCTATGAGATTATTTTCAAAACCTGTAATTACGGAAAAATATTCTACTATAGTGGGATATTTTGAAGATATGAGGGTTAGTGATTTTTATCTACATTTGAATACAGGGGAACTTAAACTGAGAGTTCACAAAGATGACGGCACAGTTGAACAGGTGGAATACATTGTTCCTCATGTTGGAATTTTCCTGGAGGATATAAAGGAGGATGTTGAAAAATATAACCAATCCAATCCTGATTCCAAAATGGTTATTGACTATGAAAGAAGTCCCGATACACCATGGTGGATTACAATGCTGCCATCACTTTTGCTTTTAATAGGTATGGTGGTTTTCTGGTTTATCATGATGCGTCAGGCTAAGGGTGCTTCCGGTGGCAATGTAATAGGATTTTCCAAAGCAAAGCCCAGAATGCCCGGTGAAGGGAACAAAATCAAATTTGAGGATGTGGCCGGAGCTGATGAAGAAAAAGCTGAACTTCAGGAAGTGGTTGAATTTCTTAAAGATCCCAACAAGTTTAATGCATTGGGTGCAAGAATTCCAAAAGGTGTTTTGCTTATGGGACCTCCCGGAACAGGTAAAACACTGCTTGCCAAAGCTGTAGCAGGTGAAGCGGAAGTACCGTTCTTCTCTATTTCAGGTTCTGACTTTGTGGAAATGTTTGTAGGTGTGGGTGCATCCAGAGTAAGAGATCTGTTTGACCAGGCTAAAAGAATGGCCCCCAGTATTATTTTTATAGATGAAATTGATGCTGTAGGACGCCACAGAGGTGCAGGATTAGGGGGCGGCCATGATGAAAGAGAACAAACCCTTAACCAATTACTGGTTGAAATGGACGGTTTCGGTGCTAACACAGGTGTAATTGTAATAGCAGCTACCAATAGAAATGATATTCTTGATCCGGCACTTTTGCGTCCCGGCAGATTTGACAGACAAATTGTAGTAGGTTACCCTGATGTAAAGGGCAGAGAAGCTATTTTGAAAGTTCATACAAGAAATAAACCATTAGGTCCTGATGTAATACTCAATGTTATTGCTAAATCCACAGCAGGATTTACAGGTGCTGATTTGGAAAACCTTGTAAACGAAGCTGCACTTTTGGCTGCTCGTCAAAACAAGAAAGCTATCACTATGGAAGATATTGAAAACGCTACCATTAAAGTTGTAGCAGGTCCCGAAAAACGCAGCCATGTCTACAGCGATAAGGAAAAACGCCTTACTGCATTCCATGAAGCAGGTCATGCTGTATGCACATACTATATGAAAGATATTGACCCTGTGCATCAAATTTCAATTATTCCCAGAGGAATGGCAGGAGGATACACCATGTCTCTTCCAAAGGAAGACAAAAGCTATCGCACTAAAAGAGAAATGCAGGAAAACCTTGTTACACTTTTGGGTGGAAGAATGGCTGAAAAACTTGTTTTGGACGATATTTCCACAGGGGCATCCAATGACCTTGAAAGAGTTACCAAAGTTGCCAGAGCCATGGTTACAAGATATGGTTTCAGCGACAGATTAGGCCCTGTAGTTTATGGACAGGATCAAGGTGAGATTTTCCTTGGCAGAGATATATCTCAATCCAGAGATTACTCAGAAAATGTTGCTGCCGAAATAGATGCGGAAGTAAGAGATATAATCGAAAATGCATATCAAACTGCTGAAACAATTCTATCAGATCATATGGATCAGCTAACTTTGGTTGCAGAAAATCTTATGGAACGGGAAACTTTGGAAGAAACTGAATTTAATATGCTTATGGAAGGCAAAACATTGCCGCCTTTTGAGAAAAAAGAGAATAAACA
>JAHHUB010000203.1 GCA_020024175.1 Oscillospiraceae bacterium
TCAGTTGCTAATAGAATAAAATTTGTGATTTTTTTAAATTTTCCGAATCAATTACTTGGCATTTTTTTGTTTTTGGTAAAGTTTAACACATAATTTCTGAATTTCTGATGCTAAAACAGGTACTAAAGAAAGACCTAAAGCGTATAAATAGAGAGTTAAATTCAAATTTACTAAACCAAAAGCTCTTGCCAGAGGTGGAATAAACAAAAGAATTAATATAAGAAGGGATGAAGCTCCAAAAGCCCATATCATATATTTATTGCTTTTAAGCCCAATTTCAAATAGGGAATGAGAACTTCTCACATTAAATGCGTGGAATAACTGAGAGAAAGACAGAACAATAAATGCCATAGTTCTGCCGGCTGCAACAGTACCTATAATTGTTTTGCCAAGATAAAAACCAAATAAGGTTATAATGGAAAATCCCACACCATGAATTAAAATATTAGGTATCATAGAACCCGAGAAGATATTTTCGTATTTAGATTGGGGACTTCTTTTCATAATGTCTTTTTCCACAGGTTCCATTCCCAAAGCCAAAGCAGGCATACCATCAGTAACTAAATTAATCCATAGAATTTGTATTGCCAAAAGGGGAGTTTCATGTTGGAAAAACATTGCCAAAAGTACGGTGAGGATTTCTCCCATGTTGCATGAAAGCAGGAATTTAACTGCTTTTTTAATGTTATCATAAATACCACGACCTTCTTTGACCGCTTGCACAATAGTGGAAAAGTTATCATCAGTCAATATAATGTCAGCAGCACTCTTTGCCACATCAGTGCCTGTAATTCCCATAGCACAGCCTATATCGGCAGCTTTAAGAGCGGGAGCATCATTTACTCCGTCGCCGCTCATGGCAACCACATTTCCGTTTATTTGCCAGGCTTTTACAATGCGAATTTTATCTTCGGGTGTAACTCTGGCATAAACAGAATAATCTTTAATTGTATTTACTAATTCCACATCAGAAAGTTTTGCCAAATCAAGCCCTGTTATAGCTTTTTCGCCTTCGTTTAAAATTCCCAGTTGTTTTGCTATAGCAGAGGCTGTAACTACATGGTCTCCTGTTATCATAACAGGTCTGATACCTGCTTTTTTACAAAGTGCTACAGATTTTTTAGCATTGGCACGAGGTGGGTCAATCATGCCTATAAGTCCGCATAGGGTAAGTTCATCTTCTATAAGAGAAGGCACTACCAGTGGGGGCATTTCGTCAATTTCCTTGCAGGCTACAGCAATTACACGCAGTGCCATTTTGCTCATTTCTTCATTTACAGCAGTGGCTTTTTCTATATCGCCAGCAATACATTTTTTAGCCAGCACATCAAAAGCACCTTTTACAACTACCATATACTTGTCATCAGCTTTGTGTATTGTAGTCATAAGCTTTCTGTCAGAGTCAAAGGGGATTTCATTGCAGCGTGGGATATTGGCTTTCAATTCCGTTTGCTTTATATTATGGTTTATTCCTGCATAAACAATGGAAGTTTCTGTAGGGTCTCCAATATGAACTATTTTACCATCCACTCTTTCCACTGTTCCATCACAGCAGAGAATAGCAAGTTCCAAAAGTTTTTTAGATTTATTTGAAAGTTCATTTTCAATTTGTTCCGGTTCGTTTTCCGACCAAATATGTGTAACAGTCATTTTATTCTGTGTTAAAGTTCCTGTTTTATCGGAGCAGATAACATTTGCACTGCCAAGAGTTTCCACAGCGGGAAGCTTTCTTACAATAGCATTTTTCTTAACCATTTTTTGCACACCCAAAGCCAAAACAATAGTTACAATAGCAGGAAGTCCCTCTGGAATTGCAGCTACAGCTAAAGAAACAGAAGTTATAAATATATTCATAATATTCATTCCGCTGATAATTCCTATAATAAATATAATGAAACATATGATAAATGCCAATATACCAAGTTGTTTTCCCAGTTTGGAAAGTTTTATCTGTAAAGGGGTCAGTGAACTTTCTTCAGTGTCTAAAAGTTTTGCAATTTTTCCGATTTCCGTGTCCATTCCAGTGCTGACAACCAAAGCGGAACATCTTCCGTTAATTACACTGCATCCGGAATAAATCATATTTGTGCGTTCACTTAAAGCAGCTCCGGGTAAAACAGCGGTATTTACGGATTTTTCTACCGGAACAGATTCACCTGTCAAAGTAGATTCATCAACTTTAAAAGAGGCACATTCAAAAATACGGCAGTCAGCAGGTATTAAATCTCCTGCTTCCAATTTTATAATATCACCAGGTACTAATTTTTCCGATGATATTATTGAGAGCTGCCCATCTCTAAGAACTTTAGTAGTGGGGGAACTCATGTTTTGCAGTGCTTCCAAAGCATTTTCTGCCTTGCTTTCCTGAATAACACCTAAAGTTGCATTCAGTGCTACTATGGCAAGAATAATGACAGGTTCTAAAAAATCGCCGTTTTCAGGGTCAGCAATAGCCACTATAAAAGAAATTATGGCAGCTATAATAAGTATAATTACCATAATATCTTTAAATTGTTCTGCAAATCTTTGAGCCGTTGTTTTTTTTGGTTTGGATTTTAATTTGTTTTCTCCATAATCAGATGTTTTATCTCGGATTTGTGAAGAGGTTAGTCCCACTGTTAAATCCGACTTGAGTTCACTTACGATTGACATTAAATCTTTACTGTGCCAATTCATATTTTTCCTCCTTTGCCTCTCCTGTTTAAAATAAGGATAAAAACAGGGCAAAAGCTCATCAATGAAAGAACTTTTGCCGATTTTATTATATATTTGTTTATTGATTTAATTAATTTTGATAAAATTATTGTAAGTTTACCGATGACTTTTTACAGAGATTAAAAGGGAAAGTTTTTTCCTTGTCATTATCAGGTTCATCAACTGATTTTCCTAAATCTTCTATTT
>JAHHUB010000204.1 GCA_020024175.1 Oscillospiraceae bacterium
CTTTCACCTGTTGCCTGTGCTTATGCAAGAGCCAGAGGTGCTGACAGAATGTCATCTTTTGGCGACTTTATAGCTTTGTCAGATGTATGCGACAAAGACACAGCAAAACTTATATCCAGAGAAGTTTCCGATGGTGTTATTGCTCCTGGATATACAGATGAGGCATTGGAAATTCTCAAGCGCAAGAAAAAAGGCGTTTATAATGTAATAAAAATTGATGAGAATTATGTTCCCGATCCTGTGGAAAGAAGAAAAATTTTTGGTATCACATTTGAACAGGGAAGAAATGACCTTGAAATTAACACTGATATGCTCACCAACATAGTAACAGAAAACAAGGAAATTCCCGAAAACGCTAAAATTGACCTTTTGATTTCCATGATTACCCTTAAATACACACAGTCAAACTCTGTTTGCTATGTTAAGGATGGACAGGCTATCGGAATAGGTGCAGGCCAGCAATCCAGAATTCACTGCACAAGACTTGCAGGTAATAAAGCTGATATTTGGTATCTTCGTCAGCATGAAAAAGTACTTACTCTTCCATTTAAAGAAGAAGTTAAACGCCCTGACAGAGATAATGCCATTGATGTATATATTTCTGATGATTATATGGATGTTTTGGCAGACGGAGTCTGGGAAAACTTTTTCACAGAAAAGCCCTCACCGCTTACAAGAGAAGAAAAACGTGCATGGCTTGATACAATGACAGATGTATCTCTTGGTTCAGATGCATTTTTCCCATTTGGAGATAATATTGAAAGAGCACACAGAAGTGGTGTTAAATATATAGCACAGCCCGGTGGCTCAATCAGAGATGACAATGTAATCGAAACCTGTAATAAATATAATATTGCTATGGCATTTACAGGTGCAAGACTTTTCCACCACTAAATCAGAACGGAAAATTGCCCAAAAAAGTGAAACAAGCTGTAAAGATAAGCTTTGCGGCTTGTTTTCGTTAGAAAAATTTTATGGAACAGGGAGGTATTTTTACAATGAAAATATTAGTAGTAGGTTCAGGCGGCAGAGAACACGCTGTCATCAAAAAACTGAAAGAAAGCAGAAGAAACCCTGAAATTTACGCTTGCCCAGGAAATGGTGGTATTTCCAAAGACGCAAAATGTGTTGACATAGGTGCAAAAGATATAGATGGTGTGGTTAAATTTGCTAAAGAAAATAAAATAGATTTAGTAGTTGTAACACCTGATGACCCATTGGTATTGGGAATGGTGGATGCATTGGAAGATGCCAGAATTAAGACTTTCGGACCTAATAAAGCTGCTGCAATTATTGAAGGCAGCAAAGTTTTTTCCAAGAACCTGATGAAAAAATATAATATACCCACAGCAGCATATGAAACTTTTGATAAACCGGAAGATGCTATTGATTACATTGAAAAAAACAATACCTATCCCATTGTAATTAAAGCTGACGGTTTGGCTCTCGGAAAAGGTGTTATAATTGCTCAAAACCATGATGAAGCAATAAATGGAATAAAAGAAATTATGGAAGATAAAAAATTTGGTGCCAGTGGAAATCATGTAGTAGTAGAAGAATTTTTGACAGGTCCTGAAGTTTCTGTTTTGGCATTTACTGACGGAAAAGTTGTTAAACCTATGGTATCTTCAATGGATCACAAGCGTGCCTTGGATAATGATAAAGGACTTAATACAGGGGGAATGGGAACAGTTGCACCAAACCCATGCTACACAGATGAAATTGAAAAAGAAGCTATGGAAAAAATTTTTCTGCCCACCATCAAAGCTATGGAAAAAGAAGGAAGAACTTTTAAAGGCTGTCTTTATTTTGGTCTTATGCTCACACCTAAAGGTCCATATGTAATTGAATATAATTGCCGTTTTGGTGATCCGGAAACTCAGGTGGTTTTGCCTCTTTTGGAAAGTGATTTAATAGATATTATGGAACATATTTCTGCTGAAACTTTATCAGAAATGGATATAAAGTGGAAAAAGGGCAGTGCAGCCTGTGTAATTATGGCAAGCGGAGGTTATCCTGTAAGCTATGAAAAAGGGAAGGAAATTTCAGGACTTGATTTAAACGGAAACCATGATGGAGTTATCGTTTATCATGCAGGTACAAAATTGGAAAATGACAAATTCCTGACCAATGGTGGCAGAGTTTTAGGAATAACTGCTTTGGGTGATAATTTGCAAAGTGCTTTGGATAAAGCATACAAAGCCTGTGAAGATATCAGTTGGGAAAAAGTTCATTACAGAAAAGATATTGGACAGAGAGCGCTCAGAGGATAAAATGGAAAATTTAATTTTATGGGTTTTATCAGCTATTATAGGGGTGGGGGTACCTGCAGCAATGATTGGTACAGGCAAAAAAATACTTTCTGATATGCCCCCAATAGGTGCTTGGTATGGTTTTAAATCAAAATATTCACTAATAAACAATGAGTCATGGGAGTTTGCCAATAATAATATGGCAAAACTTTGGATTAATATTGGGGAAACTTTGACACCTGCTGCTGCCATTGCTATGATATTTTGTTTCGGTAAAGATAAAAATACAATTTTAAGCTATTTTGGCTTAATTCTTTTGGTTGATGTTATATCTATGCTGTACTCACGGTTTTATGTGAGTAAATTATTGAAAGAAAAATATGACACCCCCAAATAATAAAATTAAGTGTGCGTATATTAATGTAAAAAATCCTGTTTAAATCTCCCATAAACTACAGGATAAAGGACTGAATTTTAATAAAAGCATGCTGATGATATTGAAAAAACAGAAGTTTTATGGTAAAATTATCAATGGAATAAAAATTAATTAAGGAGGTTTTTACAATGAACAAAGAAGTTGTTATGAAAAACAGAAAAAAATTTGCAGAAACTATGGCAGATAACAGTGTGGCAATATTG
>JAHHUB010000205.1 GCA_020024175.1 Oscillospiraceae bacterium
TTTATATCCTCGGTAAAGTTTTTGAAATTATACCTTCAATGTATCTCATCTAAGTTTTTTTCTTTTAAATAATAACTCATTTTGGGGACAAAATGCCTTAACACTACGACATGTTTTTCATCAAAATTGTACATTAAAAACGGCACAAATGAATTGGCATAGGAGTCTTTAATAACTAAAATTTTAGAAGTATGTCCCTGTTTATGGTATTTATTTACAGAACTTTTTATTACTGTCTGTCCGTTATTTCCGTAGAGAAATGCACCGTATTTATCACGGGTATTGAACTTTTTCATATCGTAAAGTCCGGTTTTCTTCTGCATATTTATCTCTACACTTTCCACGGGGATTTTATTATAAACTGTGATTGTATCACTTTCAGCTGATATGAGTTTGGATTTGTTAAAATATGTGCCATAAAAATCTTCCACATTCATGGCAAGATTTTTTATTTCATCTAAAGAAACAGGTTCCATACTCATAGAGTGCATATATTCGCTGTATGCATAATAGGCACCCAAGGTTGTCCAGTGATGGTCGGTTTTATAATAAATATACTCATCTTTATGGGGTTTTAGAGTTTCTAAAAAGTAAATTTTACAAAGATTATTGCCGTTTAGTTTGCTGAAAAGTTCATTGGTGTATTTAGTTTGATCTATATTATTTAGTCCCAATGGAACTTTATCTGTAAGAACTTCATAAGAGTTGGGAATTATACCCACTGTTATATTTTCATCGGGATATTTTTCAATAAATTGTTTAAAATATTCCATATTTTTATAAAGTCTTTCCATATCCGGGGTATTTAATTTATCAAACATATATTTGTCTTTGCCATAAACAACACCGTTATTTTCGATCTTGCCAAGTCCCATTTCAGCCATGGATTTAAGATTTATCCAATTATCTCTGCCTACAAACTGGTCATTGATATATTTCTCATAGTTTTGAGTATATTTGTTGTTGACAAGTCCCTGCCATGTAAATTTCGGTTTTTGTGTCAATTTTTTGTTTTCAAATTCCGAGAATTTTTTATCAGGCTTTATAATATCAAATACAAAAGCAATGAGAATAAATGCAGAAAAAAGTATTGTTAACGGATATTTTAATATTTTTTTCATTGTATTCACCTCTTAAAATCTGTAGTACAGGAATGGATTATAGGCAGCATCTACAAGATATGCCACCGACATCAGAAAAATAGCTGCAAACATAATTGTGGAAACAATTCCGTTTGGTTTTAGCTTTTCATAATATTTTTTAAGCCATGGTGTGGAAAAAATACACGCAACTATAAAAGTAACACCATAGTTTCTCAAATAATAAATCCAATCTGTACCACCGTTAAAGGAAAATAATTTACCAAAGAATATTCCAAGCTGGTGTAAATCTGTAATTTGGAAAATTGCCCAGCTTATCAAAAGAAGAAATATCACATATATATGTGAGAAAATTTTGTGTTTTGCAAGAAAATCCGCAATGAGATTTTTTTCCAGAACAATAATTATAAAGAAGAAAAGTCCCCAAAAAATAAAATTCCAGTTGGCACCATGCCAAAATCCGGTTGCAGCCCATACCACAAAAAGATTTAATATCCTTCTTATTGGAGGCACTCTGTTTCCACCCATAGGAATATAAAGATATTCTCTGAACCAAGAACCAAGGGTAATGTGCCATCTTCTCCAAAATTCCGTAATACTGCGGGAAACATAGGGAAAATCAAAGTTTTTCGGGAAATTAAATCCAAGCATTTTTCCAAGACCTATAGCCATAAGGGAATACCCTGAAAAATCAAAGTAAATCTGAAACGCAAAAGCTGCTATGGCAAGCCATGCCAATGGTGTGGAAATATTGGCAAATCCAATGCTTTCCGTTTCTGTCCAAAGCATACCGATATTGTTTGCGATAAGTACCTTGCTGCCCACTCCGAAAATAAAAAGTTTTACTCCATCGGAGATTTGGTTAATATCCATGGTGCGGGTTTTCAGTTCATGATTAATATCCGTATATCTGACAATCGGTCCCGCTATAAGCTGTGGAAAAAGTACAACAAAGGCACTGAAATCCACAATATTTGTTTCCGCTTTAACTTTTCCTAAATACACATCTATTGTATAGGACATGGTTTGAAATGTGTAAAAACTTATACCCAAAGGTAAAGTAAGTTTAAGTCTGGGCATGGTAATACCTGTAATAGCCTGTATGTTTTCCATAAAGAAATTGGTGTATTTAAAAAATCCCAGCATACCCAAATTAAACACCATGGAAAATATAAGAGCTGAACGACAAACCCATTTTTTATCCCGATTAGCCTCAATTACACGAGAACAGGTATAGTCAACTATAACTGATGCAATCATAATAGGAAAATATTTAACCTCACCCCACGAATAAAATATCAGACTGACAACAAACAGCACCAGATTTTTAAATTTTCTTGGGGTCAGATAATATACCAAAAATGCTATTGGCATAAACCTAAATAAAAATAGAATACTGCTGAAAACCATTTTTTTTAATCCTTTCAAATATAAATTTACCGTCTTTGACATTGTAACATAATAGTGGTTAAAAATAAACACTTTATTTCATTATTTTTCATAATAATATATATACCTGTACATAAATTGTGAATCAAAAAAGAGTTTCCTAATCAAAATATGCTTTTAATTTGAACAAAAATACGCACCCACAAATTAATATATGTGGATGCGTATTTTTATTAATATGTTTGTTATGGATATAAAATCGCTGTAATTTTTCTGGGAAAACTTTTATTTTACTTATCATAAATATCATACAATAAATACATTTTACTCATTTATCATATTTTTTACTATAATCTGAAGATTTTGAGATAATGCAGACAAACACAGAGC
>JAHHUB010000206.1 GCA_020024175.1 Oscillospiraceae bacterium
GTACAGTTATTCTTCTGATTTTTTCATTTTTGACAGTGGTATATAATAAACAAACCTGATATATTAGCTACATTAAAATCTGTTAGAATATTATATATTTAAAATTTATCCTGACTATTTTTTAAATTTAAAATATTATTGCTATATAATTTATTAATATTTAAAGCTTTTTATATAAAAGTATGATATAATGAAAACAATAATATTTTTATATGGAGGACTATATGAAAACAGCTTATATCGGAATAGATATGCTTTTCCCCGCTTTGCAAGCTTTGGAAAAAAACAAAGCTGATATTCTCAAAATTTTCACCTGTAAAACAGATAATATAACTGAATTTAACACTGAAATCTGTGGTTTTGCCGAAAAACATCATATTCCATTACAAATGACCCGCATAACTTCAGATGATATACAGAAACTGAAAGAACAGGGATGTGAGCTTATTATCTGCGGAGGTTATTATTACAAAATCCCCATTACCGAAGAAATTCCCATGGTAAATATCCACCCTTCACTTCTGCCTTATGGCAGAGGTGCCTGGCCCATGCCTTTGGCAATTTTAAACGGACTTAGTGAAACAGGCATTACAATACATAAAATTTCTGCTGGCTTTGATGAAGGAGATATTATACTCCAAAGAAAAACCGAAATTTCTCCCACAGACAATTTGGAAACTTTGACAAATAAACTTTTAAGTCATATTCCTGATATGATACAGGAACTTTTAGGGAATTTTGATTATCTTTATTTAAATGCCCAACCTCAGGGTTATGGTGAATATCAAAAATGTCCATCAGAATATGATTATCCTCTTTCAGAAAATTCCGAATATAACTATGCAGATTTAATTTTAAGAGCTTTTTATGGCTATGAATGTATTTATAAATCTGCTGAAAAAACTTATTCTCTCATAAAAGGAGTTATCTGTCCGGAATCACAATACCAAAACGGAGATTTCAGAGTTAAAAACGGAGTTATAAAAGCAAAAAAGGTGATAAAATTATGATAACAGAAGAAATAAATTTAAACATGAAAGAAAAAATTGAAAATATCCGCACTAAATACGGTTGTGAAAGAGCTTCCCATGCATTTCCCGCTATTTATATGTGGAGAAAAGATATGAATTTAACTATTCACATCTCTGAAGAACTATTTGCAGTAAAATGTGATATGAGAGGCAGTAATACATGGTTTTTTCCATGTGGAGGTGATGAAGAAAAAAAGAAGTTTATAACTGAAATTATGAAAACCCCAAAACTTTCTTTCTGCTACACCACAGAAAAAGATATAGCTTTCTTAAACAGAGAATTTCCAGAACAATTTGAATATATAGAATGTGAAGGAGATCATGAATACATATATGATGCCACTGAACAAAAAGAACTTAAAGGCAGAAGATTTTCCAATTTGAGAAATCATATAAACAAAGTGCGTACAAACTATAATGTGAGCATAGATGAAATTACTCCATGCAATTTGGATTATGCTTTGGAGATAAACACTGCTTGGACAGAGCAAGCTAATTCTGACGCTGATTTAGAAGATGACACAGCTACAGAGGAACTGCTGAATAACTGGGAAATTTTAGGTGCAAAAGGAATTATTGTAAATATAGATGATGAACCCTATTCCGTTGTGGCAGGCTATCCCATCAGCAAAACTATGTTTGATATATGTCTTGCAAAACAAAAAGAAAATATTCCTGGACTTTCCACATATGCAAAGCATATGTTTATTTCCTCACTGTCAAAAGAGTATTTTAATATAAATGCAGAAGAAGATTTAAACATCAGCGGACTTCGCACCATGAAACAACAAATGCGACCTATAAGACTTATTAAAATGTATGATTCTGGTCTTAAATAGCTTTGTTTAAAACATATTGAAAAAACTTCCAATAGGATTAAATCTTATTTTGAGTTTTTTTTTGCACGGATTATGTTTTAAAATTATTTATAAATCTTTGAAAGGAGACTGAATATGATTTTAAACAAAAGATGGATTACATGGTCTCTGCTGATTTTATCGGTGATTTTTATAATTATCGGTATATATCTTGGAGAAAATGCAACCGTGCTCAGAAAAGCAATAAACATCTGTCTTGAATGTATAGGAGTAGGATAATGAAAAATCAAACTAAACGACATTTTATTCAAACTCTTGCCACAGCCTTTACTAACGGTTATGTAGTCGGATTTTTTAAAGGTAGTATTTTCAAAGGCAAGACTAAGTCATTTTGTGTACCGGGACTTAATTGCTATTCCTGTCCCGGAGCGGTAGGTGCCTGCCCTATAGGGGCATTACAGGCGGTATTAGGAGGAAAAAACAAAACTTTCTCCTATTATGTAGTAGGTATAATAATGCTGTTTGGCGTTATTTTTGGCAGATTTATCTGTGGTTTCCTTTGTCCTTTTGGGTTTATTCAGGATTTGCTGCATAAAATACCAACTCCAAAGTTAAAAGTCCACAAAAAAATTGACAAACCTCTGCGTTATTTGAAATATGTAATTTTGGTGGTATTTGTTATTTTACTTCCGATTTTCCTCACTAACGATTTCGGAGTGGGTGCACCATATTTCTGCAAACTCATCTGTCCTGCCGGCACCTTGGAAGGTGGTATTCCGCTTATTTCCATGAATGAGGGACTTCGCAGTCAGCTTGGCTGGTTATTTAACTGGAAACTATTTTTACTTATCACAATTATTACAGCATCAGTTTTCATTTACAGACCTTTCTGCAAATACATCTGCCCTTTGGGTGCATTTTATGCTTTATTTAATAAATACAGCTTTTATCAGCTATCCATCGATAAAAATGCCTGTGTCTACTGCAAAGCCTGTGTAAGAGCTTG
>JAHHUB010000207.1 GCA_020024175.1 Oscillospiraceae bacterium
TAATAATAAAAAGTTTAAATTTAAGATAAAAAAGGAGTGTTTAACTTGGGAATAAGAACGGATTTGGTTATGGAAAACGAAAAAATTGATTTTACAAAACTGCCGGATGGTGCAGTTTTGGAACAGGAGGAAATAGGGAATGTAAAAATACAGAGACTGAAAATCAAAAACCTGAAATCATCTGTAATTTTGGGGAAACCTATGGGGGAATATATTACAGCCACTGTTCCTGATTTTTCGGGTAATATTTTATTGGAGAATGAGGAAAAAGAATATATGGCAGAAATAGTCAGGGGACTTTTGCCTGATACAAAGGGTACTGTTTTGGTTGTGGGACTTGGCAATAAATATATAACTCCTGATGCACTGGGACCTAAAACTTCGGATTTGGTCATAGCCACAAGGCATTTGACGGAAAAAGCATTGAAACCTCTGGAAAATTTTCGTTCAGTGGCAGTGCTGTCAGCAGGAGTTTTGGGGCAAACAGGCATTGAAACGGCAGAAATAATAAAAGCGGCTGCGGATTTTGTAAAACCTGCGGCAATTATAGCTGTAGATGCTATGGCGGCGGCATCTGTATCAAGGCTTGGCACAACAATTCAAATATCCAATGTTGGAATTGAGCCAGGTGCCGGTGTGCAGAATAAAAGAGAAGCTTTAAACAAAGATACAATGAATATTCCTGTAATAGCTATGGGAGTGCCTACAGTAGTGGACAGTGATACACTGATAAACGAATATGGCAAAAAACAGGAGGAAAAAACACATGAACCATTTATGGTTACATCAAGAAATATTGATATTATGATAGAAAGGGCGGGTAAAGCTTTGTCCATGATTATAAATTTAGCTTTGCAGGAAAACCTTACAGAAGATGATATATCATATTTAACCTGCTGATACAGGGTATAAAAATTCCCCGTGAATTTAAGTTTCACGGGGAATTAAATGAATAAATCTTATTTGGCTCTCTTTGCAAAATCTTTTACATTGTATCTTTTAAGGGAGTTTTCGTTAAATTTAACATCGGCGGAAATCTTTTTGGCTTCTTCGTCAATGATATTCTTAAATTCTTCACCCTTCATTTGTTGGAGAAGGCTGCTCTTCATATTTTCAAAATCTTCCATATTGCTGAATAAATCATCTTTTTTAGCAATAATAATTGTAAAATCGTTTTCAGCCATAACATATTCGCCTTCTTTGGATTTATCCAAAAGTTCTATGAAATTTTCAGGGAAATTAGTGTTGTCCTTATCAATAAGAGATGATGTAATTTTTTCATCGCTTTCTTCAGCTTCAGTGCCTGTGGAGTATTTATAGTAATCTCTGGTAACATCTTCTAAAGATTCACCATCATTAAGTCTTTTGAGATATTCTGCGGCTTTGTCCTGAATTTCTTTCTTTTTGTCAGCTTCATAAGCAGCTCCGTTTGTATCCATCAATGATATTGGCATCATAAAAGCACGTCTGTATTTAAGTTCATACTGAGCTTTATATTCCTCTTCTGAAACAGGAGCTACACCATTTTCTCCGTAATATTTTGGGAACATATCATTTATCATGTAATTGAGTTTCATATTTTTCTTGTAGCTGTCTTCGGATACACCGATTTTATTCAAATATTCGATAAAATCAGGAATTTGTGCTTTTTGTGTATCTATAAGCTGAGTGATGTCTTCTTCATCTGTTGTAGGCAGTGTATAGCCGTATTTATTATATATTTGGTTAACTGCAAGGTAATTGTAAAGATATTCTTTTGATTTGTTCAAAATCCATTCTTCACCCTTGACTCCATCTTCAATTTCTGCAGAAACAATATCGATTTTGTTTATATCTATTTTTTCTTCGCTGTCCTGTACTTTTTTCAAATTTTCTATATAGGTTACTTTTGCATCTTCAATAGCATTTGCCATACCATAAAGATAAATGCCTACAGGAATTTGTTCACCATTATATTCAGCGATGGTTTTTGTGTCAGCTTTTTGTGAGCAGCCTGTAAATGTAAAAATCATGGCAGCAGACATAACCGCACAGGTAATTTTAGTTTTTAAACTCATTATGAGCATCCTCCTATTTTTAAATAATTTGATTTATTTTAGCTTATGACAATTTTATATTATACACGCAATTTTATTAAAAGTCCATATCTTTTTATTATTTTAATGTTAATATTGGGAGGAGGAATGGGTATGTAAGCGCTATTTTTTAAAAATAACGCTTAATTTAAGAAATATTATAAGCAAAATACATGTTTGCCGATTTGCTTTATGATTTGTCGGCTGCGTATCCATTTGCTTGTAGCAGTTACAGGATTATAGTAGTATATAGCTCCGCCTGAGGGGTCCCAACCATTAAGGGCGTCAGTGGCAGCTTTATAAGCAGATTCTGCAACAGGTTCATTGATTTGTCCGTCATCCACACAGGAGAAAGCAAGAGGCTGATATATAACACCTGCCATAGTGTCAGGAAAAGATGGGTGTTCTATGCGGTTTAAGATAACAGCTCCCACTGCAACTTGACCTTCATAGGGTTCACCTCTGGATTCTGCGGAGATAATCCTGGCTAAAAGCATATAATCAGAATTATTTAAAGTTTTAGCTGCTGCAGCAGGTTTTATTTCATTATTTATATCTTCTGCGGAATGACTGAATGAGAAAACACAAAAAGCAAATACACAGCATACAGACAGAAACAGGGTTAAAAGTTTTTTATTCATATATATACCTCCTATATATTATAAATGATTCCCTGAAAACGCATATATATACTATAATAATTTGAAAAAAACGGATTTTACAGGATATTTATGCAAAATAGCCATAAAAGGCAAAAAAAAGGGCAAAAAAGCATAAAA
>JAHHUB010000208.1 GCA_020024175.1 Oscillospiraceae bacterium
GTTATCACTTGAATGGGAGTTTTCCTCAATTTCAAAATGATTAGAGCCTTCTTCTGTTTCTATTATGGAGCCATCAGGGATAGAGCCGCTTTCACCGTGAACTGTGTCTTCAGTAAATTCAAAATCGTCCGAGCCTTCTTCTGTTTCTATTACGGAGCCATCAGGGATAGAGCCACTTTCACCATGAACTGTATCTTCAGTAAATTCAAAATCATCCGAGCCTTCTTCTGTTTCAATTACGGAGCCATCAGGGATAGAGCCACTTTCACCATGAACTGTATCTTCTGAAAAATCGAAAATATCTGAACTTTCTATTTGATAAATAGCCCCGTTTTCAAGAGAAACTTCAAATTCAGCTATTAAGGTATTATCAGTAGATTCTGCTCTGATCAAATTTTGAATAATCTTTCCTGTACTGTCTATTATACTTTTTCCACCTTGCTCATACTTATAAAAATAGAACAGTACTTTGTTAAATTCATATTCGATTTTTATATTTTCAAATAAATTAGGTTCAATTTCCGAAGCTAAATAAAAAGATGTACCTATATCAATATGATTTGCATCTATTTCCATATTACTTTCAAAATCTATAACTTTAATTTCAGGTGGAAGGTTGACAAAAGAAATATTTCCCTTAGAACCGTAAGTTCTAATTACATTAGTTCTCCATATTTTTTCATTTTGATAATATGTATTTGAAAACTGCCCTCTATGTAACAATAACCCGAATGAAAAACATTGTTTTCTTCAAAATTTTCCAAACAATCCTTATAAATGCTGTTATAGTAATTTGCCATAGAACCTGAAATAATATCTTCCGGCACATAAGGCTTGCATTCTCCGTGTGTCAAATCCCATACCATTCGCTGCATCATAAATCTGGCTTCATTTTCAGTAATTCCAGAACGTTCATAATGACCGAAAGCATCAATCGGGTATCCGGCATATAATGCCATTGCAATTTTTTGTTTTACTTCATAGCCATATTTCAGGGTGAGTTCGTCGAATGAATCCAAATAACTGTCTATTCTTGAATAATAGCATCTGTCATCATTACCTTCATATAAATTAGGATTTTCTATTGTTGGATATTTGTAATCCAAATCATAACAATAAGCTATTTTGTCATTTCCATCATTTTCATAACCATCCTTTATTCTAAGAGCTATGCGTCTTGGATATCCATTCACATCAATAAACTCATGGTACCCTTGATATAATATCTGTTGTGCAGATGCAGGTATAGCAAAAAGACAGCATGCTAAACACAATACTACAAATAAACTTAATAATTTTTTCATTTTGAAATCCTCCTCATAAATAATGTACACTGTTAGAGATGATTTAACAGTGTATTTAAAATTGATGAAATATTAATCTATTAACAGATACAATGACTACAATATTTCTGATTTAATAATAACATACTTTTATGAAATATAATTCTTAATAATTCTTAAGAAAACTTAATAATTCTTAATAATTATTGAAATTTCCAAAACTAATTCATATAATTAAAAAAAAGCAAAAAGCTTTTACAAGAATTGCTTAAAAGATGTTGTTTTTAAAACAGGAGGAATAAGAATGGTTAAAAATCTAAAAATTAAAACAAGAATGCAGTTATCGTACACATTGATATTAATTTTCCTTTTTGTATCAGGAATTGTGGCTATATCATCACTTCGTGATACCGGAAAAAATCTAACAGATTTCTATAAATATGAATACCATGTAACTATGTATGCAGCTGATGCAAGAAAAGAAATGCAGTCAGTTCGTGCAGATATGTTTAAATCTATTTTGGAGGAAGATCCTCAAATTACCGCAGATATATTAGACCAAGTCAAGAAAAGTGTAGAAAAAGTTTCTAATTTGCTTCCTGCCATAAAAGAAAATTTCCATGGCAGTGCTCAGTTGGTCGATGAGGCAGAAGCAATTATGAAGGATGCAGGGGTATGGAGAAAGAAAATATTTGAACTTTCTGCTCAAGATAAAAAAGATGAAATGTTTAAAACAATAGTGAACGACTATGCTCCTTTACTTAATAAATTGGCTGATAAATTAAGAGATATTGAGCATGCATCTAAAGACAATGCTCAAAAAATGGTAGAACTTGGAGAATTGCAGCAAAAAGTAGCCAGTGGTATTGTGTTGGCATTGGGGTTGCTTGGAATAACAGTTTCAATAATTGTAATCAGACGAATTTCAAATGAGCTGATGAGTGCTATATCCGATATATCCCAGGCAACAAGTAAAGTTTCTATTGGAGATTTGGAGTCAGCTGAAACACATTATGTATCAAAAAATGAGTTGGGCGAACTGGCTAATTATATAAACACATTAATTACAGTTCAAAAAACCATAATATTTGATTTAGTCAGAATTTTAGAAAACTTTTCCAATGGTGATTTCAGTGTTAAATCAAACAATCCTGAAGCATACACCGGCAGTTATGAAAAATTACTGGTAGCTTTAAGAAAAATCCGTGATAATATGAGCAGTACATTATTGCAGATAAATCAATCGGCAGATCAGGTTTCCGAAGGAAGCGAACAAGTTTCTATTGGTGCTCAGGGACTTGCTCAAGGTTCAACACAGCAGGCAAGTTCTGTACAACAGTTGTCAATTACAGTTTCGGAAATTTCAGAAGAAGTTAAAATAAGTGCTGACAATGCCGAAGTAGCCCGCAAAGAGGCTAATCTTGCAGGAAAATCCTTAACAGAATGCAGCAATCAAATGACAAATATGGTTAAAGCAATGGATGCAATAAATTCTAAATCTATGGAAATTGGAAAAATAATTAAAACCATAGAAGATATTGCATTTCAAACCAATATAC
>JAHHUB010000209.1 GCA_020024175.1 Oscillospiraceae bacterium
GGAGAAACTTCAAAAGCTGCACCTGTCCACTTTACACCGCGTGGGTGCATGAGATAATGCTTTCTGCTTATAAGAATGTCACTGTCAGAAAGACTGTCACGGACAGTTTCACATTCATCGGCAGCAGCTCCGTTTCCGTAAGCAAAAGCTCCTTTGCCCAAAAGATATGTTGTAAATGTATCAGATGTATGGGGGCAGTTATCATCAGTAATAATAAGTTTGCCCATAAAATATTTGCGGATTTCATCATTTTCACATACTGTTTTTACAAGCTTTTCTTTTTCAAGCTGTGCCTCAGCAGCAGAATGCATTACCACAGCAGTGATAATATCTTTTGCATCACCCATTTTTTCCATGGCATCTATGAAAGTTTCACAGGAAAGTTTGGATTTTTCTGCCGATTGTGAGGCAATATCATGAACTTTTGCTGACATTGTGCTTACTCCGAAAACACCTTTGAGCATGGATTGGAAAGTAATCTGCATTTTATCTGCCCAAAATTCTGCGGCAATATTTCCTATTGCTTTTACAGGATCTGTACAGGACAAAGCAGTCTGCAAATCACGCTGGCTCCAAGCCTTTCCTCTGGTGAGAAGTACAGCCAAATCCTGCTTTTCGGCAGGCACTACAACAGGGGACAAAGATGTATTAGGGGATAATACCTGATCATCACCATACAAATCAGCAAAATAAGGCATTTTGATTACATTTCCGCTGTTTTGTGCTAAATTATCAAAGAAATTGCTGCTTTCCAAAACTTCACTTGTGAAAAGCGGTGAAATTTCCCTGATGCGTTTTTCCAAATATGGGTTAAATACCTCTGGATTAATAATGTTTGATAATAGTGTTTTAGACATATTTATTCTCCTTTTTTTATTTATGCGCCAAATAATGTTCTGGCAAGTTTTTTAGCAAGTGAAGGGTTGGTTTTGCACAAATCCGATTGTTTTGTAAGATTAATATTTTCCAAAGTCAGATTAGAAAATAAATCTTCATCTTTGCAGCAGTTTTCCAACACATCAGCCCCTTTAATATCGGAAAGCAGACAGTTCTCAAACAGAAAACAACTATCACTAGACAGTTTTAATTTTTCTATTTGTTCTTTTAGACCTTTGATTTCTCCGTTTTCTCCAAAATCTATGGCAGTCATATCAAGAAGAGATTTTACTGCCTTTAAATTTTTTGCACCACTTCGTATAAGTTCTGAATCAATGATGTTCTCATTTTTCATATATGATATATATTTTATAAGTTCTTCATTATTTTTTTGAAGTTTATTAAGTTTATTATGAAGCTCATTGATTTTATCATCCAAACTTATAGAACTGTTGTTAGTTTCTGTATTTTGAATGTTTTCTGCTGAGTTATCAGTGTTTGCTACATCATTGTTGTTTGAGGTATTTGTTATTCTGTTATTTTCCGTTGTTATCACCTTCCTGTCTTTTATATGCTATTCTCTCCATTTCTTTTCCTACATCCTTTACCCATGGGTGATAGGCCAGTAAAGTTTCATATGATATAATTTCTTTTGATTTAATCATATTATCAATCAATTCACTTTCATTGATTAATATATCTCTGTTAAAAATTATATCCGTTTTACAGCTTTCATAGTTTTTTCCCAGGGTATTGCTGATATGATTATTAACTAACGACAGCAAGCTAAACAGAGAATGGGAATACTCGATTTCCATTCCATTAGCATCTAAGTTAAGATCTGAATAAAGGCTTTTTATGGAAAGCTGATTGGTGTTTCTGCCAGCTTTTTCATCTCTTATATCAAAAACTTTTGCATTTTCAATAAGTGCTCTCTTAAAAACTGACAAAATAGATAGATAATTTTCTGAATTTACTTCCACTTTTAGCGAACGCACATCGCCGCCGCCTTCGCCGCTTTGCACTTTTACAGCACCGTATGCAGCCAGATTTCGACGAAATTCTCCTAAATCTTCTCCATCATAATTTACCAAAATAAGAATTGAATTTCGGTAATCTTCCTGAATAACATTTAGAAAATCACTTTCAATAAGATTAATTCCGTCTTGCAGAGATTTAACCGAATTTATAAGAGGTATTTCATCATAGTTATACTTAAATGGTATCAGGGGAGGATTTTTCCAGGTCCAATTTTTATTTTTTGCTGTGAAATATGGTTTGTGAAAATAACTTTGGGGTTTTTGATTTTTCCGCTCAAAAGTAAAAATATGTATGCCATCTTTGCGGTATATTTCCAAAATTTTGTCATCACCGTCTAAATTTACACAGCGGATAAATTCTTTCAGCTTAGTGTGATCGTTGTTTTTCCATATGGGTATAATCTCCAATGGTGAAAACCTCATAAAACGCAGAACACCTTTGCTGTCATAATAAGTGTAAATCCAGCCTATACCACAGTTAATGGAATCCAAAACAGTTTTACGCAGAGTTATATTAAAATCTGTTCCAAAATATTCATAGATTTTTTCTGTGTAACTTATGTTGTCTGAAATAAATTTAACAGGTTTGCCCAAAAGATAATTGAGCTTTTGTTCCACAGCTTTTCGGTATTGATTGTCAATGATTTTGTTGTTGGGCAGGTTTTCCACAGGGCACAAATTTCCGTCAGAACCGATAATTTTTCTTACACGGTTTAAAATATCGTGCTTTCCTGAATAATATCTGATACCTGTTTTCATGTCCTGATATTTTTGTGAACCATAGAAATTATTTACTGTATCAAGATAAAGTTTCAGCTCGTTGTCAGTAATTTTATTGATTATAACGGCCGTAAAAGCACCTCCTTTTTAATTAAAACTAAAGTTTTTTTCTTTTTTTGCACTTAAAATTCCATAT
>JAHHUB010000021.1 GCA_020024175.1 Oscillospiraceae bacterium
ATGATATTCTGTTACTATATTGATAAAAAAGGAGGAATATTTATATGTCTTTGATGGAAAATCAAACAAGTTCCCTTACAGAAGGAAAAATAAGCAAACAGTTAATGGGATTTTTCTTTCCTATTTGGTTTGGAACTTTTTTTCAGCAACTTTATAATACTGCAGATGCTGTAATTGTGGGAAATTTTGTCGGAAAAGAAGCCCTGGCATCTGTAGGAGGTCCTACAGGAGCCATCATTAATCTTCTGGTGGGATTTTTTGTAGGTATAGCTTCTGGATGCAGTGTAGTAATTTCTCAGTATTACGGTGCCAGAGATATTCAAAATACAAAAAAATCTGTAAATACTGCTATTACTTTTTCAATAGTCAGCGGATTTATACTTATGGCAATAGGAATACCTCTTGCACCCCATTTGCTAAGATTAATGGGTACACCGGAAGAAATTATGGCATATTCTACCGAATATATGATAATATATTTTGCTGGCATAGTATTTAACCTGGTTTACAATGTAGGTTCCGGGGTTTTGAGAGCCATGGGTGACTCTAAACGTCCTTTGTACTTCCTGATTGTTTGCACAATATGTAATGTTATTTTGGATATTATTTTTGTTGTTATTTTTGATATGAAAGTTAAAGGCGTTGCATACGCAACTATTATTTCTCAATTTATCAGTGCAATTTTGGTTATTCTCTCACTTAAATTAAGTTATAAGGAATTTGATTTTTCACTTAAAAAACTTTCCGTTGATAAAAATATACTGAAAGAAATGTTTAAAATTGGTATACCTGCAGGACTTCAGTCCGTTATGTACTCACTTTCCAATGTGGTAATTCAATCAGACATCAACTCCTTTGGTACTGATACTGTTGCCGCTTGGACAGCCTACGGAAAAATTGACACTATTTACTGGATGACAGTGGGTTCTTTTGGACTTTCTGTTACAACTATTTCAGGACAAAACTATGGTGCTAAAAAATATGACCGAGTTAAAGAAAGTATCAGTGTTTGCATGAAGATTGCAGGTGCAATTACTGTTGCCATTAGTGTGATTTTGATTTTGGCAGGTCAGTGGATTTACAGAATTTTCACCTCAGACCAATCTGTAATTGATATTGGACTTTTTATGCTTAGAATTACCGCACCTTTTTATATTTTGTATCTTCCTGTAGAAGTATTTTCCGGTGGAATGCGTGGTGCAGGCACAGTAAAAATACCTACATTTATCACTCTTTTCGGTATATGTGTAGTTCGTATAATTTGGAGCTATACTGTAGTTAAACCGTTACATCAGCTATTCCTTGTATGTATAAGCTACCATATAACATGGATTATAGCATCCACAGCTTTCTTCATTTACTACAAAAAAGGAAAATGGCTCAATATTCCTGAAGAAACTTTGTCAAAATAAACATACCATTATTTTTAAAACTCCATAAGTCAATTTGTCTTATGGAGTTTTTTATAATGTAAAGCAAAATATCATTTGCATATATCTAAAAAATTTGGTATAATAAATCATATATAAAATTAATTAAACCTTGTTTGTGAGGTGGTTAAAAATGAATGAAAAAGAAGCAGAAAACAGAATAAAATATCTAAAGGAAAATCTTGATTACCACAACCATAAATATTATGTGGAAGATAACCCGGAAATAGATGACTATGAATATGATATGATGCTTAGAGAACTGGAAAACCTTGAAAAAGATTTTCCGCAGTTTGATGACCCAAATTCTCCTACAAAAAGAGTAGGCGGAATGGCAAAAAATACTTTTGAAAAGGTTGAACACACAGTACAAATGGCATCTTTACAGGATGTTTTTAGTTTTGATGAAGTAAGAGATTTTTGCGATAAAGTAAAAGAAAGTGAAGATAATGTTTCCTTTGTAGTGGAGCAAAAAATCGATGGACTATCTGTATCCCTTGAATACAGGGACGGTGAATTTGTCAGAGGCTCCACAAGAGGTGATGGTTTTGTGGGAGAAGATGTTTCGGAAAATCTGAGAACAGTCAGAAGTATACCCCTTAAACTTCCGGAAAAAATCCCCTATTTGGAAGTGAGAGGGGAAGTTTATATGCCTCTTAAATCCTTTGAAAAAGTAGTTGCAGAACAGGAACTTAGTGGAGAACAGGTATTTAAAAACCCCAGAAATGCAGCAGCAGGTTCATTAAGACAAAAAGATGCTAAAATCACCGCTAAAAGAGGACTGGATATATTTGTTTTTAATATTCAGCAGGCAGAAGGCATAGAGTTTAAAAATCATAGTGAATCTTTAAATTATTTAAAAAAACTGGGATTTAAAATTTCTCCGAATTTTAAAGTGGCAAAGACAGTTTCCGAAGTTTTGGATGGCATTTCCGAAATAGGAGAAAACAGAGGGAAATACAGTTATGACATAGACGGAGCTGTGGTTAAAGTGGACAGTTTGGCACAAAGAGAAGCTCTTGGAAAAACCTCCAAAGTGCCTAAATGGGCAGTGGCTTTTAAATACCCTCCCGAAGAAAAAACCACCAAGCTCTTAAATATAGAAATAAATGTTGGCAGAACCGGCAGACTTACTCCCACAGCGGTTTTTGAACCAATAAAACTGGCAGGAACAACTGTAAGCCGAGCAGTTCTTCATAATCAGGATTTTATGGATCAGATGAAGATAGCAGTGGGGGATATAATTACTGTGAGAAAAGCAGGAGATATAATTCCCGAAGTAATCAATGTGGCGGAACACAAAAATGAAAATCTGCCATATAAAATTCCGGATAAATGTCCCTCATGCGGTCATGACACCATAAGACCTGAGGGTGAGGCTGACACAAGATGTCCTAATATAAGCTGTCCTGCACAGCTTGTGAGAAATATAATTCATTTTGCATCCAGAGATGCTATGGATATTGACGGCATGGGGCCTGCGGTAATAAATGCTCTTATTGACAATAAGCTTATTTCCAATGTAGCTGATATTTATTATATCACTTCAGAGGATTTGCTGAATCTTGACAGATTTGCTAAGAAAAGTGCAGACAACCTTATAAAAGCTATTGAAAAATCAAAACAAAATGATTTATCAAAACTTATTAATGCTTTGGGTATAAACGGAATAGGAAAACAGTCTGCAGTTTTGGTAACTTCAAAATTTGACAGTATGGATAAAATTATTTCTGCCACAAAAGAGGAAATTTCCTTAATTGAAGGTTTCGGAGATGTTTTGGCAGAAAATTTCACCAAGTTTTTTAAAGATGAGGAAAACCTCAAATTAATTGAAAAACTCCGTGAAAAAGGTGTAAATATGATTGCCGAAAAGAAAGCGGATTCTGATATTTTAAGCGGAAAAACTTTTGTATTGACAGGCACACTTCCCACTATGGCAAGAAATGATGCCCAAAAACTTATTGAGGCTGCGGGAGGAAAAGTTTCGGGCAGTGTTTCCAAGAAAACTTCTTTTGTGGTAGCGGGAGAAGAGGCGGGAAGCAAGCTCACTAAGGCTCAGGAACTGGGAATTCCCGTTATAAATGAAGGGGAACTTTTAAAAATGCTGGAAGAAAAATAAGCTTTGATATATAAAGGAAGGTAAAAACATGAAGATTGATATTAAGCATATTGCAAAACTTGCTAAACTCAGAATTGAAGATGATGAAATTCCAAAGTTTGAAAAAGAAATGGAAAATATTTTGTCAATGGTAGAAAATCTTCCTCCTTTGGAAGGTTCACTTACAATCGATGAAAACAACTGTATGGAATTGCGTGAAGATGAAGCTGCTCCATCTTTAAGAAGAGATGAAGCTATCGGAAATGCTCCACACAAACAGGCCGGTTGTATAGTTGTACCTAAAACAGTAGAATAACAGGGAGGACAAAAAATGGAACTTTATAAAAAGTCAGCCACAGAGCTTTCACAGCTTATTAAAAATAAGGAAATTACAAGTACAGAACTTGTAAAAGCCACTTTGGAAAGAATTGAAAGTGAAGAAAAAAGCGTAGATGCTTTCCTTGCAGTTGCAAATGAAAAAGCTTTGGAAAAAGCTAAGGAAATTGATGAAAAAATTGCAAAGGGTGAAAAACTTTCACCTTTGGCAGGTGTGCCAATAGGCATTAAGGATAATATTTCCGTTAAAGGCATGAATATGACCTGTTCTTCCAAAATTTTGGAAAACTATATACCGCCGTACAATGCTACAGTTGTGGAAAAACTCATTGACAATGATATTATTCCCATAGGTAAGATGAATATGGATGAATTTGCAATGGGTTCTTCAACTGAAACTTCTTACTACAAAAAGACTAAAAATCCATGGGATTTGTCAAGAGTTCCCGGTGGTTCTTCCGGTGGTTCCGCTGCTGCTGTAGCTGACGGAGAAGTATCCATATCTTTAGGCTCAGATACAGGAGGTTCTATCAGACAACCTGCATCATTCTGCGGTATTGTAGGACTTAAACCCACTTATGGAGCAGTTTCCAGATATGGTTTGGCAGCTTATGCTTCTTCACTGGATCAAATAGGTCCATTTGCCAGAACAGTTGAAGATACAGCTTTGCTGTTTGATGTAATTAAAGGATATGATACTCATGATGCAACTTCCTCCAAGTTTAACTACGGTGATATTATTTCATCTTTGCACAATGATATTAAAGGCATAAAAATTGGTTTGCCTAAGGAATATTTCTCAGAAGGTGTTGATGCAGAAGTAAAAACAGAAGTTATGAAAGCTGCTGATATATTTAAACAACTGGGTGCACAAATTGTGGAAATCTCAATTCCAAGTACAGATTATGCTTTGCAGGCTTATTACATAATTGCCTGTGCAGAAGCGTCTTCCAACCTGGCAAGATTTGACGGAGTAAGATATGGATACAGAGCTGAGAATTTGGAAAATCTCAACGACCTTTATGAAAAAACCAGAAGTGAAGGTTTCGGTGATGAAGTTAAAAGAAGAATTATGCTGGGTACTTTTGTTTTGAGTTCAGGTTACTATGATGCATACTATAACAGAGCCAAACTTTTGCAGAAACAGCTCACTGCTGAATATGCAGATGCTTTTACAAAGTGTGATTTGTTGCTCACACCTGTTTATCCTTCAACAGCATTCAAAATCGGTGAAAACATTGATGACCCGCTTAAAATGTATGCAGGAGATATTTGTACAATCAATGTAAATATTGCGGGACTTCCCGGTATATCTCTGCCATACGGCAAGGGTAAAGACGGTATGCCTATTGGTATTCAGCTTATCGGTTCAAAATTCTCCGAAAAGCTTATACTGAATGTTTCCTCTAAATTTGAAGAAGCAGTGGGTGGATTTAACAAAGTTGCCGTTAGATAGGAGGAAATAAAAAATGGAATATGAAATAGTTGTAGGTTTGGAAGTCCATGCTGAACTTAATACCAAAACAAAGATTTATTGTAGCTGTAAAAATGAATTCGGTGCAGAAGTAAATACAAACTGTTGTCCTGTATGTATGGGACTTCCCGGTGCGTTGCCCACACTTAACAAAAAAGTAGTTGATTATGCCATTAAAATGGGTCATGCCTGTGGATGTAAAATAAACAGAATATGTAAACAGGACAGAAAAAATTACTTTTATCCTGACACACCTAAAGCTTATCAAATTTCACAATTTGATGTTCCGCTTTGTGAAAACGGCCATGTAGATGCAATTATAGATGATGATGGCAATACAAAGCGTTTTGGCATAACCAGAATACATATTGAGGAAGATGCAGGAAAGCTCATTCATGATGACAGTTTTGAAGGCTCTTTGGTTGACTTTAACAGAAGTGGTGTACCTCTTATTGAAATTGTTTCCGAACCTGATATGAGAAGTTCTGCTGATGCTAAAGCATATTTGGAATCTATTAAATCCATTCTTCAATATATAGGAATTTCTGACTGTAAAATGCAGGAAGGTTCTATCAGATGTGATGTAAATGTATCTGTAATGCCAAAAGGAAGTAAAGAATTTGGAACAAGAGTTGAAATGAAGAATGTAAACAGCTTTAACGGTACAGTAAGAGCTATTGACTACGAAGCAAACCGCCAAATTGAAATTTTGGAAAAAGGCGGAGTAATTTTGCAGGAAACAAGAAGATGGGATGATGCTAAAGGTATGAACTTCCTTTTGCGTTCCAAAGAAGATGCACAGGATTACAGATACTTCCCTGAACCTGACCTTCTTACAATCAATGTCCCAGAAGAAAGAGTTCAGGAACTTAAAGACAGTTTGCCTGAACTGCCTAACCACATGATTCTCCGCTATATGCACGATTACAAACTTCCGCTTTTTGATTCCAATTTGTTTATGGAAAACCCTGATAAAGCTGAATTGTTTGAAGAATGTATGGCAAAAAATAACTGTGAACCTAAGAATGTTTCCAACTGGATTTTGGGCGATATTTCCAGAATTCTCAACGAAAAGAACATTAAAATTTCCGACACCAAGCTTAATGCAGAAAATCTTTGCAGTATGATTCAGATGATTGAAAGCAAGGAAATTTCCAATGCATCAGGTAAAGTTATCATTGAAGAAATTATGTTTACAGATAAAACTGCAAAAGATGTTGTAAACGAAAAAGGACTTGCTCAAATCAGCGACAACAACGCATTGGAAGATGTGGTGAAATCTGTAATCGAAGCTAATCCAAAGGCACTGGAGGACTATAAGAATGGTAAAACCAATGTAATGGGATACCTGGTAGGACAATGTATGAAAGCCTCCAAAGGCAAGGGCAACCCTGCTATCTTAAAAGAACTTATGGAAAAACATTTGATGAACGCATAACAGAAACTGAAACTCTGTAATAAGTGAAATGTCTTAATTTACCAAAATATAATTAAAAAATAACCCGAAAAACACATAAACTTAATATGTGTTTTTCGGGTATTTGTTATACTTGCAGAAATTTTTCTTTTACATATTTTATAATTTCATCTTTATCATTTATAAGTTTGTTTTCCAGGACTAAGTTCAGGATTTCATCTAAAATTTTGCCTATTACAGGGCCTTTGGGAATACCTATTTCCATTAAATCTCCGCCTTTTACAGCTAAATCTTTAAGTGAAAAACATTGTTTTTCCATGAGAATTTTTGTTTTAATTTCGGCTATTTCATCAAAAAATTTGAGTCTTTCTTTATGATAAATCGGGTTTAATCCCAAAGTATCAGCTCTTTTTACTTGCAAAAGCCGGTCAAATTGACTTTCTCCCAACTTGTTAAGAAGTTTTTTCACGGATTTTTCGGTTTTGTTTAACTGTATATCGTGGTAATGAATAAGTCTTGTAACAGTTTTTATGGTTTCATTATCATAACGAAGTCTTGTTAGAATTTTTCTTGCAATATCCGCACTTATGTCTGCGTGTCCATAAAAATGCCCCATTCCGTCTTTTTCCATTGTAAAACATTGGGGTTTGCCTATATCATGGAAAAACATTGTGAGCCTTAAAATAAGGTCTTGAGGTGAGTTTATCACGGTTTTAACCGTATGTGTCCAAATATCGTAAATATGATGAATATTATGCTGTTCAAAATCTATTACAGACTTGATTTCAGGGATAAATTCTGTCATAATATTTGTGTAATTTAAAAGAATATATTCGGCGTTTTTCCCTGTTATAATTTTGGAAAATTCTGTATTTATTCTTTCGACAGAAATATTTCTGAGAGTCGGAGCCAGGCTACAGGCAGCTTTTGCGGTGGATTTTTCTATTTCAAAACCTAAAACCGAGGAAAACCTCAAACAGCGTAAAATTCTCAAAGCGTCTTCGGAAAATCTTTTCTGAGGATTTCCCACAGCACGAAGAATTTTATTTTTTATATCATTTTGACCATCAAAACAGTCCACTAAACCTATTTGATTGTTGTATGCCATGGCATTTACAGTAAAATCACGACGGGATAAATCTTCTTTTAAGTTTTTGACAAAATTGACACTTTCAGGGTGGCGGCTGTCAAAGTAATTTCTTTCTACACGATAGGTAGTAACCTCATAGGTATTGTTATTATATAAAATGGTGATAGTGCCATGTTGCATACCTGTTTTAAAAGTTTTTACACCAAGGTTTTCAAATAAATACACGGTTTCATTGGGTGTAGCACAGGTACATATATCCCAGTCAGATGGATTTTTACCCATTAAACTATCCCGTATACAGCCGCCTACGGCAAAGGCTTCAAAGCCGTTTTTCATAAGACAACTGATAATATATTCAGCACCTGATTCAAGATTGATTTTCATATGGCAGTCCTTTCAAAATTTAATATATAAGGCAGGTTTGATATTTATGACGGATTTAATAAAATTATGTGAAAATGAAAGAGAAAATATTATATCCATAAGACGGGATTTTCACAAATACCCTGAGGTTTATTGGAGAGAATTTCGCACCACAGGTAAAATCGGTGAATATTTAAGCAGTTTCGGATATGATGTTTATTATGGAAATGAAGTTTTAAAAGAGGATTTTGTGATGAATTACCCCACAAAATCAGAAATAGATATAGCTAAGGATTTTGCTTTAAAAAACGGCGGAAATCTTGATTATCTGGAAAAATCAGGTGGTTATACAGGACTTGCTGCAGTTTTAGACACAGGGAAAATCGGAAAAACCATAGCACTTCGCTTTGATATAGATGCTATTGATGTTATAGAAAGCACTGACAACGACCACAGACCTTATAAAGAAGGGTTTTCTTCAGTGAACTACGGAAAAGCCCATTGCTGTGGGCATGACGGTCATATGGCTATGGGTATTACTCTTGCTAAAATTATAAGTCAGATTAAATCAGAACTATGTGGTAAAATTATATTTATTTTTCAAGCCGGAGAAGAAACTGTTGCAGGAGGAAAAAGTTTTTCACAAAGTGATTTACTAAAAGATACAGATTATTTTTTATCCGCTCATTTGGGTATAAAAGCTGATAAATTTGATAAAGATATTGTTGGGGTAAAAGGTTTTCTTGCTACTAAGAAAATAGATGTTACTTTTTACGGAAAATCTTCCCATGCAGGTGTTTCACCACAGCTTGGAAATAATGCACTTTTAGCAGCTTCAACAGCAATTACCTCAATGTATACTCTTTGTCAGGATGGCAGAGGTTCACGCCGTGTAAATGTTGGAGCAATAAACGGCGGTGCAGCAAGAAATGTTATACCGGATAAAATAGATATTAAAATGGAAGTCCGAGGAGAAACTAACGAAATCTGTGATGATATGTACAGAGAATGTGTAAAAGTAATGGAAAATGTTGCTGTCATGTATGGTGTAAGAGCAGATATAAGAGTGGTTGGTGAAGCTCCCGGAGCCGAAAGCGACAAAGAACTTGCAGATATTTGCGAAAAAATTATAAAAAAACTTTACCCAAGCCATGAGGTTATTAATAATTGGGATTTTGGGGCATCGGAAGATGTTACTTTTATAATGCAAAGAGTTCAAAACCGGGGAGGTAAAAGTCATTATATGATGATTGGAACTGAACTTGCTGCACCTCATCATAATCCCAAATTTGATATAAATGAAGAAAGCCTTATCAAAGGTGTTAAGATTTTGCTTTTAACAGTGAAAGAATTACAGAAATAAAAATACTGGATATTTACAATATCTTAAAAATATTCCCCACATCATAAAGGTGTGGGGATAATCTATTTAACTGCATTTATTTGGGTTTGAAGTAAATTATAATGTTCTTCCCGTGAACTGCTTATTAGTTCATGAGTTAGATATTTGGGATTTATTTTCTCAATGATATTTTTAGCAGAAGAAGTTTCAAATGCTTTGTGGCTGTCAATTTGATAAATGTACATCATAATGGAATTCATTTTTTCATTATAATTTCCTGAAAGTTCAATGGGATTTTTAAGATTATTTTTCACATATTTTCCTGTTAAAGATTGGTGCAGATGTATTCCTTTTATGTATGAAAGCAAATCTTCATGATTTGATAAAATATTCAGAATATAATCAACAGCTTGTTCCTGAGTTTCTAAATCATTGTTAAGGTGCATTAAATGTCCTGTATCCAACATAATACCCTTATTGGCATAATTTAACTTATCCATCATTTCCTTTGTAATGTGGGGATCACGGAAATTCATGCCTGCCCACCAAAGATTTTCACAAAGAAAATCGAAGGTATAGTTTCGATTTTCAGTAAGAGTATTTATAAGGTCAGCACAGGCTGAGATAATTTCTGTGTCAGAATAACGCTGATTATAGTGAATTGCCTCATCAAGAGTTACATCGGAAACATGAAATACCACATATTTTGCACCTATATTTTGGGCAGTGTCCAGTTCTTTTTGGTATTTATTGATTAAATCCTGTGGGGTTATACATCCGGTATTTTTTTTACATTCTTCCAAAGAGCCGTATTCTTTAATTAATTCATGGGTATTTTCAAGCCAAATATCTATCCAGGATGACAGGCAGTTTATATGTACTCCAATAATATTTGCCTTAGATAAATTAGAAGGAATAGTGGTATCATCTCCTACAAACATAAGTTCAATTCCATCAAGTCCGAAGTTTTGATAAAATTTATTAAAATCGTCTGCTGAAGTGTATCTGTCCACATCAAATTTGCAGTTAGTCATATTAATTGTACTAAGCATATTATGCCTCGATTTTGGTTTCGTTTTTTTCCTCAGAAAGCTTGCGTTCAAGCCAAATATTTGCAATTAACAAAGCAGGGTAAAGGCCTTTTTTTACTGTGGTATCTATAATCCTTTTTGGCATGGGCAAGGATTCATCTGTTGAAATAAGTGCCACAGATACATCTGTTGACATTTCTTCATCATATTTATTTTCTGTTCCGAGAATTTGCAGCATGGTAATATATTTTTCATAGGGAAATCCATAATACATGGTATTACCCTGTCTTACCAAAGGTTTTCCACGGTAATTAATAAAAGGGTTGCTGTTTTGGTTTTTTCCAGCCATAAAATACACCTCCGTTTTAATTAGTGTGCTGAAACATAAAGCAGTACCAAATTTTGATACTGCTCTAAAAAATTAATTACTTAAATAAGACTTAACCAGCAACTGAAGAAGTTCATCACGATCTATTTTGCGTATAAGACTTCTTGCATTGTTGTAGGTGGTTATATAGGTTGGGTCTTCGGACAAAATATAACCTACAATTTGATTTATCGGGTTATAGCCTTTTTGTCTTAAAGCATCATAAACAGTTGTCAAAATATTTTTAACTTCCATTTCTTTGTCTTTGTGAATAGAAAAAGATATAGTGCGGTCATCCATATATATCACCTCTTTGAATAAGTATTTAAAACATTTATTACAATGAACATTATACAATAAATCTAATTAATAATCAAGTGAATAATGAAAATTTATTAATTCCGCAACAATTTAAATGAAGATAACAAAAAAACGGGTTTACTTTGTACAGTATGTTAATATATATTAATAAATTATAAATGCTGCTAAAGTTTTAACTCAAAAAAGTTCCCACATACAGAAATGATAATTTTCATTTCGGTTGTGGGAACTATCTGAAAAGCAATATGATTTTAAATTACATTGTAATTAACATATAAACTGACAATTCCCATACAAATTATGTTCTGAGTACTGCACCAATTTTTTCAGCAGCTTTCAGCATTTTAGAAATGGCGTTATCAGCTTCTTCCACAGTAAGAGTTCTGTCAGGAGCACGCAAAATAATATTGAATGCTACACTCTTTTTGTGTTCTGCAATTTGATTTCCCTTGTAAATATCAAAAAGTTCAATCTTTTCAACAATGGAACCTGCTGCAGAGGACATGGCATCTTCCAAGTCCATAACAGGCATATTTTCATCACAGATAAGAGCTAAATCTCTTTCAATAGTAGGATATTTCGGAATAGGAGCATATTTTGACATTGGAGTTATGTTGTTGAAAAGTTCCTCAATGTCAATTACAGCTACATAGGTGCGAACTTCCAAGTCAAAGTTGCTCATTGTAAGTGGATGAACTTCACCTATATATCCCACCTGAGTATCGCCGCAATATATGTTTGCAGCTCTGCCTGGATGAAGGAACGGATGTTCTGCTACGGCCTTAAATTTTGTTTTAATTCCTGTTTTTGCAGCGATTGTTTCCAAAATTCCCTTTACTGTAAAGAAATCACAGTCTTTACCATACATACCTATAGTAAGCATTTTCTTTTCATTTGGAAGTTTGTTATTTTCTGTATCAGTAGGAATATAAACTTTGGAAATTTCAAAGAGATGTGCATATTGATTTCTGTTGTTGTAGTTTTTGGAGAGTATATTCAGCATGGAAGGGAGAGCAGTTGTTCTCATAACGCTGGTATCTTCACCCAAAGGGTTTTTGATTACAATGGAATTTCTGAGTTTGCTGTCAGCAGGAAGATTAATTTTATCATAGTATTTAGGACTGATGAAAGAGTAAGTTACAATTTCATTTAAACCTTGAGCAATAAGAATGGTGCTGAGAGTTCTTTCAAACTTCTGCATTGGTGTCAAAGTTGCCTTTGCACTTCCTTTTAGTTCCTGGTTAGGAATATTGTTGTAACCGTAAATTCTCACAATTTCTTCGGCAATATCGGCTTTGTTTTCAATATCAGAGCGGTAACTTGGAGCATAGATATTTCCGTTTTCAACTTTCATATCAAGTTTCTCCAATATTTTCTGCATTTCATCAGCAGTAATATTAATACCAAGGAAATTATTTGTCCATTCACAGTTAAAGGGAACTACATGAGGTGTTTTGTCAGAATTGTCAATGTCAATCATACCGTCAACAATTTCCCCGGCTCCCAAAAGTTCAATGAGTTCACAGGCACGGTTAAGAGCTTTAACTGTATTTTCAGCATCCAAACCTTTTTCAAATCTGGAGGAGCTTTCGGTTCTCATACCAAGTTTTTTAGCTTGGCGTCTGATTGAACCTCTCATAAAGTTAGCTGATTCAAATACGATTGTATCTGTATCATCCATAATAGAACTGTATTCACCACCCATAACGCCTGCTACTGCGGAAGGACCTTCTTCATCGGCAATAACCAGCATTTCGGGGGAAAGTGTTCTTTCAATATTGTCCAAAGTTACGATTTTTTCACCTTCATAAGCGTTTCTTACAGTGATTTTTTTGCCATGTACAAGTTTGTAGTCAAATGCGTGCATTGGCTGACCGTATTCCAACATTACATAGTTTGTAATATCCACAATATTATTGATAGGTCTTATACCGGAAGCACGAAGTCTTTCTCTCATCCAGCGTGGTGAGGGTTCAACCTTAATATTCTTAACAATTTTAGCGGAATATCTGGGACAAAGTTGGGTATTTTTAACTTCTACTGTCAGCATATCATTGATATTTCCACCACAGCCCTTTACTACAGGAGTATGAAGTTTAAGTTCCTTGTCAAATGTAATTGCAGCCTCTCTTGCAAGACCAATTACAGAAAGACAGTCAGGACGGTTTGATGTGATTTCAAATTCAACTGCAGTGTCATTAAGACCTATTGCAGACTGAATATCCTGTCCAAGTTTGCAGTCTTCATTTAAAATGAAAATACCGTCTTCCACAGCATATGGAAAATCATTTTTGGTAAGACCAAGCTCACCCAAAGAGCAGAGCATACCATTGCTGACTTCACCACGGAGTTTTCCTTTTTTGATTTTTTTGCCGCCAGGAAGTGTACAGCCGTCTAAACATACAGGTACTATTGCACCTTCATAAAGGTTGGTAGCTCCTGTTACAATTTGTATGGGTTCACCTTGTCCAGCATCAATTTGTGTGATAACCAGAGAATCAGCGTTTGGGTGTTTTTCAATGGATAAAACCTTGCCCACAACAACATTGCTGATTTCGATGCCTTCAATTTCATAACCTTCTACTTTTGAACCTGTCATGGTCATTTTTTCGGAAAATTCTTTTGGCTCAATGCCCTTTATATCTACAAATTCATTTAACCATCTTAATGATAAAATCATATTATTTTACCGCCTTTCTTCCCGCATTTTTCGGGAAAATTATATTTAAACCGAGATTTGTTTAGAATTGCTTTAAGAATCTTACATCATTGTCATAGAACAAACGAATATCATCTACGGCATATTTTCTCATAACAATTCTTTCAAGCCCCATACCGAATGCAAAACCGCTGTAAACTTCAGGGTCAATTCCTGCATTTATAAGAACTTTTGGATTTACCATACCTGCACCGAGAATTTCAATCCAGCCTTCGCCTTTGCAAAGACGGCAGCCCTTTCCATGACAGTTAAAGCACATAACATCAACTTCTGCAGAAGGCTCAGTAAACGGGAAATGGTGAGGACGGAAACGAATTTGAGCATCATTACCGTACATTTTTTTTACAAAGGTATCCAGTGTCCAGCGGAGATTTGCCATAGTGATATTTTTATCAACTACAAGACCTTCGATTTGGTGGAAGAAAGGTGAGTGAGTTGCATCAACTTCATCGGAACGGTAAACTGTTCCAGGAGCAATAATTCTGATAGGCGGTGTGGTTTTTTCCATTTCTCTTACCTGTACAGGAGATGTCTGAGAACGGAGCATGATCTTATCTGTAATGTAGAATGTATCCTGTGTATCTCTTGCAGGGTGATCTGGTGGGAGGTTAAGAGCTTCAAAGTTGTAGTAATCATACTCAACTTCAGGGCCGTCTACAATGGAAAATCCCATCCCCAAAAATATTTCTTCTATTTCGTCCAAAACTACATTGAGCGGATGTTTATTTCCCATTGGGGATGGTTTTCCAGGCATTGTAACATCAATTTTTTCGGAAAGAAGTTTAGCATCCATTGCTTTTTCTTTAAGTGTAATAAGACTTGCGTCCAATGCATTTTCAAT
>JAHHUB010000210.1 GCA_020024175.1 Oscillospiraceae bacterium
TTAATAGGAGTGAACCCATGTTTGCTTGTTTTGTTTTCATAATATTTTTCACCTTTCCTTTTATTGATTTAAATTATTAATTTTAACTTATTTTATTTTAATAATATCACTTACCTGAATTTCTTTCAAGTAATCAATTAAATTATCGGAAATTTTTTGAGTAACAAATATTCAATTATTGCGTACTATGTAAAGAGCAAAAACAGAAAGGAATGATACAGTATTGGGAATAATTACTTCCAACAAAGAAACTAATGTGCACAGTATAAAAAGTGGTGGCACTTTTAAAGTTAAACTCACTTTAACTGCTGAACCTAATTTATCTTCTAACCCTGTAGAAGTGGTTTTGATATTGGATAAATCAGGAAGTATGTATGGTGAACCTTTAACTTATTTGAAAACAGCCACAGAAAGTTTTCTTGATATACTTGATGAAGCTGCTGATGGATCATCCGATAACTCTTTAGGAGAAAGTCGTGCTGCTATAGTCAGTTTCTCCGATTATGCTACGGCAGAAACAGGACTTATTGCTAACACGGTTATTTTAAAATCCGCTGTAAACAAACTCACATCAGCTGGCAAAACCAATCACGCTGCTGCTTTTGCAAAAGCCATTGAACTTTTAAATAATCCCTCAGGCAAAGAAAAAATCATAGTTATGATTACTGACGGAAAAACTACAATAGGTCAAGATGCTTCACCTATTGTAAATTCTGCTAAAGCTATGGGAATTAAAATTTACTGTTTAGGTCTTTTGGGAAACGGCGGTATTAATGAAAAGGCTTTGTATGACTGGGCATCCCGTCCTGTTACAAAATATATGTCAATCTCTCCTTCTGCACAAGAATTACAGAAATATTTTGAACAAATTGCAGAAAGCATTTCAGGACCTGGTGCAACAAATATTATCATAAATGAACAGGTAAATTCCGATTTTGAAATTATCAAGATTTCTCCCCACTCAAAAGGAACAGCAGTTATTACAGGAAATGATTCTCTTCGATGGAATATTCCTGTTCTGGGGGCAAGAAAAACTGAAACAGCTCAGTTAGAATTTACTGTTAAACATTTAGGTAAAACTACGGGGGTATTGATTATGAATAAAGAAATCACTTATAAAGACAATGAAATGAACAATGTGGAATTTCCTGTTCCTCAAGTTGAAGTAAATGGTGCTATTGAAGTATTGCCCGAAGAATGTCCTGTTCCTGTGGAAATTGAAATTGACGGCTGCAAAGACTGTATCGAATATGATATGGGCGAAGTGGAAATCCAATCTTTGGGAAGAATTATGCAGCTTGATGTAACCATGAAAAATATCTGTCCTAACAGAAGAGTAGCTTTGGCTGTAATTCTTTCCGAAGTAGATGAAAACGGAGAAGAACACAAAAGAGGACTTAAAACTACTGTGGTGCCTGCTCACTATAATCAGGAATGTCGAGATATTAAGGTAAAATGCCTTAAATTTGTCCTCCCTGAAGAACTTGATGTTTCCGGCGGTTCTACCACATCAATCTGCAATGCCCGCCATTTCAAAGCAAGAATTATCTCCCACTATATTGACCATGACTTTGAATGTTGCGAAGTTATTGTACCGTAAAATTTTGAATATGGCTTTAAACTCCTAACACTATAAAAATCCGCTCACAATGCAGGTTGTATTGTGAGCGGATTTTTTTATTTAATTTCTATTGATAAATATCTAAATGTTCCATCAGGCATATTTTTTACTGTTACTATACCGTCATTATCTTTCATTGTAATAGCATCTACTATTTTATATGTTATTTTAGATGTATCCCCTAAATCTTGAAAATCCACAGCATAAACAGTTGGATATGCTCCTCCTCTGCCTCCTTCATAAACAATATCACCGTTTTCTGCAATAAATCTGCTTACACCTTTGTTATCATTTCTGATTACATCAGATTTATCCACATCAAAATAGCGGTTTATTATCTTCATAAACTCATCCTGAGAAATTTTTCCGTTTGGATATTTACTCCAAAAATCCCCGTTTTCATCTCTTGTAGCGTTTTCCACAAATCCTGCCCAATCCACCTTATCATTGGAAAAATTGTCATATGAAATATTTTCATTTTTTATTATTTCAAAATATAATGGCTGAAGATATTTTTCATATATCTTTTTATTTTCCATTTCTTCATATTTTGGTATTACATCACGAATATTTTGATATGAGATATAACTCGGTTCATATCCGTCTGCATATTCTATGGCAAGCGTACCATTTTCTGTTTTTATGGATTTAAGAGTCAGTTTATTACCGTCATTCCATAAAATATTGTCGCTGTCCAAATCAAATATATTTTTATCTTCGGGATATTGGGCAGTTCTCCAGTATTGATAGAAATTATTTCCGTCAAATTCAATTACAGTTAAACTTATTGAATTCATGGTTTCAGTATCCATAAATGTATATATAAATAATTTATCCGCAGTTTTATTTTTAACACTGGTCATAAAATTTTCTACCGGTGTTTCATCTGTAAGTATTTCCCAATTACAATTAATTACAGCATTTTTGTTTTGGTCAGCTTCCTTAAATATATAATGATTTTTTATATCTTCTGGCAAAAGCTGAGGATATTTAATTCTTGTAGTGCTATACTGGTCTTTTTTCTCCTCTTCGGAAGATGATGAATCCTCTTCCTTGCTTTCTTGCTGGCTCTGATCTTTGTCAGCTACTGTGTCCTGCTCTGATGAGTTTGTGGATACTTGGGGGTCTATCTTTGTTCTGTCTGTACAGCCGCTCAATATAAGAGCAC
>JAHHUB010000211.1 GCA_020024175.1 Oscillospiraceae bacterium
GGTTTTTCAGCCGGGTAAAATCCCGTAAACCACGCCTGAACCAATTCTTCTCCGTTTTCGTCAAAAGTTCCTGTTTGTGCTGAACCTGTTTTTCCGCCTGCTCCCCCTGTTTTGGGTTTTGCATTTTTTCCGCTGCCGTTTTCCACCACACTTATCATAAGTTTTCGGAGCTTTCTTGCAGTTTTTTCCTCAATCACCTGATTGCCTGCATTTACAGGTGTATACTCGGATATGGTTTTGCCGTCATCGCTAAATCCTTCCACCAGTCTTGGAATCACGCTTTTTCCGCCGTTTGCCACAGCACTCACCATTTGGCAGACCTGTAAAGGGGACGCAGTCAGTGTACCCTGTCCAAAAGAAAAATTCGTAGCCTCACCTATATCCTCCAATTCCGTAAAACTTGGGAGTTTTCCTTTAGATGTAAAGTGATTGGGCATTATTTCCGAAGAACAGCCAAATCCGAGCTGCATGGCTTTATGACATATGTTCTGTACTCCTGTTTCTCTGGCAAGATTTATAAAATAGGGATTACAGGATTTTTCCATAGCCTCTATCATATTGAGTTTCCCATGACCATATATATTTTGACAGTGATATAAGGTTTCACCCACTTTTTCATATCCTTTGCACTCATATATCTTGGAAAAATCCATTCCTTTTTCCAAAGCACACGCTGCCACTACTATTTTAAAGGCAGAACCTAGATTAGTTGGTGCAAAGGCACGGTTGTAAAAAGGATTATCAGGGTTTTTCATGGCAGATTCCATATCATTGGGATTAAATTCAGGCAAACTCACTGATGCGAGTATATCACCTGTATTTACATCCATTACAACGGCTGCTCCTTTTGTCATCTTTTTTTGACAGGCATTGAGCGTAATTCTTTGTATATCTCTGTCCAAAGTAAGAACTACTCCATGTTTGTCATTATAACCCTGTTTTTCTGTGATGGCATTGCCTTTTGTATCATTTTTGAAAAATGATATGGAATATCTGTCTGTTATAGTTCCGCTGTACCCGTCCAAATAGCTGTCAAAAGCCTGTTCAATACCCATAACACCTTTGCCACTGTAGTCAAGATGACCTATTATATGTGGTGCAGGCTGATTATCACTGTATCTTTTCAGAGTTTTATGCACATTTATATCCGGCGAATATATTTTGTTTGTATTTAATTCAATTTTAAAAGGCTGATTTTCTTTAGCTTTAGCAATAAATTTATCCCTGTCATCTACAGCATTTTCTTTTAATACAACATCAATGGATTCTGGAGTGGGATTTATTGAACATTTATATTCATATTCTTCATTAACTAAGGGACTTAAATTTCTGTCATATATATATCCTCTTGATTTATCCACTTCCACACCATACTGCTGCCTGGCTGAATAAACTTTTGTCAATTCACCATTAAAATTAATTTGATATAATCTGCCAATAAGTCCTGTAAAACAAAAAATAATAGCTATATACACAATTAAAATTTTCTTTTGCAAAACGCTGCCCCCTTCTTTAAAACTAATTTTAAGTTTTGTCATATAACTGCCAATTTATACCTTTAGTTTATGTTTTTATAATTTGTTTTATTTTTGTATATATTATTCACAATATATACATATTATATTTGTGTATAATCTACAATAAATTTCATCTAATAAATTTATAAATGTGGAAATATACAATTTTCAAAAAAACCACTTGATATTTAGAGGTTATTTGCATTAAAATATGCCTTGCTGGACACCTAAATGATGTCAGAGCATTAACACAGTTTTTAAAAAAGAAAGGAATTTTAAAAATGAAAAAGATATTAACAGCAATTCTCGCTTGCGCAATGGTTCTTTCCATGGCTGCTTGCGGCAACAAAGATGAAGTAACAAGCTCTTCCACCCCTTCATCTTCTACAGAATCTTCTGAAACTGCAGGTGAATCTTCCGAAACATCCGAAGAATCTTCTTCTGAATCTTCCGATGCTACAGGTGAATCTTCTGATGAAGCTCCAGTAGAAGAAATTAGCGCTGAAGAAATCGCTCACTACGAAGCAGAAACAGCAAAAGTTGAAGAAGCTATCAAAGAAGGCCTCAAAAAAGACGGTGATGACAAGCTCAAGAATGTACATGAAGCTGTAATTGCAGCTTTGAATGGAATAGTTGCTGATGATGGAAATTACCTCCCAACTAAGGCTATTGAAAAAGAAGAACTTACAGAAGTTTACGGCATTAATGCAGATGATATTGATGCATTCATCGCTGAAGCCTCAGAAATGAGCACACATGTTGACACATTTATCGCAGTTAAAGCTAAAGAAGGCAAAGGCGAAGATGTTGAAAAGGCTCTCACAGCTTACAGAGAAACTCTCGTAAAGGATACAATGCAATATCCTATGAACGTTGCTAAAATCAACGCTTCTAAGGTTATCAGAGATGGCGATTATGTATTCTTCTCACTTTTGGGTTCTTTCTACACAGCTGAATAATGCAGTCATAATAACTTTATAAAATTTAGCTTATAAAGCTGGAAAACAAGAGATTTTGCAATGCAAAATCTCTTGTTTTATTTATAAAATTAAACTCCCGCAAATGAATTTTGACATTTCTTTGCGGGAGCTATTTTGTTTTATATGTCTTTGACGGATTTAAGATATGTTTCTCTAAAACAGGAAATTTAAAAATATCTGAATATTTTTGTAATTAACTTTGTCATTAATAGCGCAGTTTTGGAATATTTATATCC
>JAHHUB010000212.1 GCA_020024175.1 Oscillospiraceae bacterium
AATACATACCAACAGGCAGAGCCTATATGGAAGCTCTTTCCGAAAATATTTTTACAGGCGACAATGATATTGCTGCAAGATGCAATCTTATCTCTTTGGAAAATAGTCAAATTTCTTCAATTTGTGCTGATTTTTTAACCAATGATGAAATATCAGCTATATATAATCAATTAAACATATATTTTAAAGGTAAAATTAAATTTTACTACCTAAATAATTGCAGAGGATTAGCCATATTTAAAAATTGCAGAGAATTTTTAAATACTGTAATTTTCCAACCACCACATCAAAATTTAGGTAAAGAATATCAAATACCTCAAGCTGACAATCTTTATGGAAAACTTATAAATGAAGCTTGCAATTTAATTTTAAATAACAAAATGGGGTATGCTTTAAGCTTTTGGAGTGATGGTATAAAAATGCATTACCCAAAAAGTAAATTTAATGCAGCAGTTATTTCAGCCACACCGGTAGTTATAGGAATTGCCAAAGCTATGGGAATGGATATTTTTACTGACAAATCTTTTACTGCTGATATTGATACAAATTTAGAAAGAAAAGCAAATTTAGCTGTTAAACTTAAAAGTGATTACGATAATATCGTAATACATATAAATGGAGCTGATGAGGCAGCACACAGAAAAAACTTTCCTGAAAAATTAAATTTTCTCGAAAAAATATTCAATGAGTTTATGCCAAAATTAATTTCAGTTCTTAAGAATAATGAGAAAATCCTTATTTTATCAGATCATGGCACCAATTCGGAAAACGGTGCACATATAGGTGAATTTCAAAATTTTTTTCTTTATTATAATGGTGTAAAAAAACAGAATACAGAAAAAATCATAGATGGAAAACAAGCTTTTAATCTACTAAATCACAAGGAGGATATGTAATTTGGCAAAGGTAATAATGATACAGGGAACAACATCAAACGCTGGCAAAAGCTTTGTTACAGCAGGTTTATGCAGAGTTTTTAAACAAGATGGCTATAAAGTAACACCCTTTAAATCTCAAAATATGGCTCTTAATTCCTATATTACAAAGAATGGTTTTGAAATGGGAAGAGCTCAGGTTATGCAAGCAGAAGCTGCAGGGATAGAACCCACTGTTGAAATGAATCCCATACTTTTAAAGCCTACCAACGATATGGGTTCACAGGTTATAGTAAATGGGGAAGTTCTTGGGAACATGAGTGCCAAAGAATACTTTAAATGTAAAACAAAATTTAAAGATGATATTATGAAAGCCTATAACAAACTCGATAAAGAGTACGATATTATCGTAATTGAAGGGGCAGGCAGTCCTGCTGAAATTAACCTGAAAGAAAATGACATTGTAAATATGGGTATGGCTAAAATGGCAGATTCTCCTGTAATTATTGTGGCAGATATCGACAGAGGCGGTGTTTTTGCATCTTTGGCAGGAACAGTTATGCTTTTGGATGAAGATGAAAAAGATCGTGTAAAAGGCATGATTATCAATAAATTCAGAGGCGATATTAAAATCCTTGAACCGGGACTTAAAATGATAGAAAATATTACCAATAAACCTGTTGTAGGTGTACTTCCTTACACTCATGTAGATATTGATGATGAGGACAGTTTAAGCGACCGTTTAAATGCAAAATCCACTGTTGATATGATAGACATTGCAGTTATTCGTTTACCAAGAATCGCAAATTTCACTGACCTAAACCCTTTGGAATACATACCCGGTGTAAGCCTTCGCTATATTAAATCAGTAAGAGAACTAGGAAATCCTGACATGATAATAATTCCAGGCACTAAAAATACTATGGAAGACTTACTTTGGATGCGTGAAAACGGTTTAGAAGCCTCTATTTTAAAATGTGCTGCCAAAGATACTGTTATCTGGGGAATTTGCGGCGGATACCAAATGCTTGGTGAAATGTTATTTGACCCATATAATGTAGAACATGGTGGTGAACTTAAAGGTATGGGACTTTTACCCACAAAAACAGTTTTTGAAAATCAAAAAACACGCACCCGTGTTTCAGGAAAATTTGAAAATATCAGCAGCAATTTAACTGCACTAAGTAATATCCCATTTGAAGGATACGAAATTCATATGGGGAAAACCACTTTAGCTGATAATGCAAAATCTCTGCTCAGTATTGATAAAATTCTCAACAGCTCTGAAAACTCTCATTTAGATGGAGCTGTCAAAGAAAATGTGTTTGGTTCCTACATTCACGGTATTTTTGACAGAGAAGAAGTTTCCAAAGCTGTGGTGGAATCTCTTTGCAAGAAAAAAGGCATTGAATATGATAATATTAAAACTTTTGATATTGTCAGTTACAAAGAAAGTCAATATGATTTGTTGGCTGACATGGTTAGAAAAAATCTCGATATGAATCAAATTTATAAAATTTTAAATAAGGAGATTTAATATGAAAAAATGCATTATAGGCATTGATTTAGGAGGAACCTCCATAAAATTCGGACTTTTCGATTTATCAGGAAATTTAATGGAAAAATGGAATATTGATACTGACACCACAAATAATGGAGCAAATATTCTTACTGATATTTCCAAATCCATATATGACAAAATTGCTGAACTCAAAATAGATAAAAACGAAGTCAAAGGCATAGGTATTGATGTTCCGGGGCCGGTTGACTCCAATGGAATAATTCTCACTTGTGTAAATTTAGGCTGGAAAAATAAAAACATAGAAAAAGAACTGAAAGAAA
>JAHHUB010000213.1 GCA_020024175.1 Oscillospiraceae bacterium
CTATTGTCTTTCCAAGGTCTGCTCTGGAGCTCTTAACGGAAGAACCGGGTGCTTTGGAGCCTATTGTCTTTCCAAGGTCTGCTCTGGAGCTCTTAACGGAAGAACCGGGTGCTTTAGAACCTATTGTTTTTCCAAGGTCTGCTCTGGAGCTCTTAACGGAAGAACCAGGTGCTTTGGAACCTATTGTTTTTCCGAGGTCTGCTCTGGAGCTCTTAACAGAAGAACCAGGTGCTTTGGAACCTATTGTCTTTCCAAGGTCTGCTCTGGAGCTCTTAACGGAAGAACCAGATGATTTGGAACCTATTGTTGTTCCTGCATTTGATTTTGAACCCTTAACAGGAGATACGGGAGACTTGGAAGAAACTGTGTTATTTCCTGCTTTTTGAGAACTAACTACCCCCTGATTAGGAGAATGTGATCCAATGATTGTACTTGTTTGAGCAAAAGAACAAACACCGGTAGTAACTATCATAGCTGCTGTTATAGCGATTGTTATAAGTTTTTTCATTAAATATACCTCCCAAAATTATACAAAACTTTTCAAAATAAAGTAACTTAATAACCTTGAGAAGATTATACCATTTAACAGCAGTCATTTCAACTGACTTTTTTTACATATATAGGCTTATTTTATAATAGATTATTATGCATTATATACCAGTTATTACTGAATAATTCATAAACAAATCCAATATTACTATTAAAAATAATTATATATTTACTAATTTTTTAAAATATGCTATTATGCTGTTGTTAAATTATATAAAACGGAGTTTTAAAATAAATTGAGAAAAATAGATTTTATTGTAACTGAAGAAAATTTAAGTCCCAATGTAGGAATATTTTTAAAATATCGTCAGGGTCTTTCCACCCGTACCATAAAAGCTTTGAAACTTACCAAAAACGGCATAACTTTAAACGGTGTCCACACCAGAACCATAGATGAAATCAAAGTGGGTGATATTGTTTCTGTAGAAATTGAGGACAAGCCCAAAGACTATATAAAAAGCAATACCTATGTCCCCATTGTATATGATGATGAAGACGTGGTGGTATTTAACAAACCATTTGGTATGCCAAGTCATCAAACTAAAAAACATCAAACCGACACATTGGGAAATGTTTTTGCCGCATACTGCGAAAAAAACAATCTTAAAATAAGTTTTCGCCCGGTAAACCGCCTTGACACCGATACGACAGGAGCTGTTTTAGCTGCAAAAAACTCCTTTGCGGCATACAGACTTTCCCAAACCATGGACAAAACCTATGTGGGAATTATATCAGGCTGCCCAAAAGAAAAACAAGGCTCAATCGAAGCCAACATAGATAGAGTTGACGAAATTGGAATACGCCGCTATGTTTCCGAAAACAGCGGTCAATACGCCAGAACAGATTATGAAATTATCAGCACCAACAACAGTTTCAGCTATGTAAAATTCAAACTTTACACAGGACGCACTCATCAAATCAGAGTACATATGTCATATTTGGGTTATCCTTTGGTTGGTGATCCTCTTTATGGCGGAGATATGAGTGAACTTACAACACAGGCTCTTCACTGTGAAGAACTTATTTTTCCCCAGCCTGTAAGTGAAAAAGTTATAAATGTAAAAGCTCCATTACCTGATACAATGATGAATTTTATGAAAAAACATGATTTATTATAAAACTTGCCGTATGCTGCTTAAAATAACAGTTTATAATATTATTAAACCATAATTTTTCTATATGGCAAAATTAAAGGAGTTTAAAATGAACTTACAAAAACTGCGATTTGCACTGGAAGTAGAAAAAACTTCCAGCATTACACAAGCCGCAAAAAAATTATATATGAGTCAGCCCAATTTAAGCAAAAGTTTAAAAGAACTCGAAAGTGAAATAGGTATAACTATTTTTCGCCGTACTCCCAAAGGTGTAAAGCCCACTGTGGAAGGCACCGAATTTTTAGCTCATGCCAAAAATATCATACATCAGGTTGATATTATGAGTCAGATTTATTGCAGCCCCAAAATAGATAGATTTACTTTTAAAGTATCGGTTCCCAGAACCACATATTTGACAGCCGCTTTTAACGATTTTATGAAAAAAACCAAAAATAATTCACTGCCTCTTGATATACATTACTGTGAAACCTCTGCAGAAGAAACAATAAACAATATTGCTTTGGGACATTTTGACATCGGTATCATTCGCTTTCAGGATATGTATGAATCCTATTTTCTGAACAAATTAAAAGAAAACAATCTTGACCATGAAACGCTATGGGCATTTAAAATGCGTATAATAATGAGCAAAAATCATCCTCTGGCAAATTCGCAAATTATTTCTTATGAACAATTAAATCCTTATATAGAAATTCTCCATGGTGATTTTCAAATACCTGATTCCAAAGAAGAAAATATGGAAAACCTTGTAAATATACACTCCAAAAATAAAATATATGTTTTTGACCGTGGCAGTCAATATGATTTTTTGCAACAGGTGGAAGGCTCATATAAATGGGTAAGTCCTGTAACAGATGAGGAATTGGAAAAATACAATTTGGTACAGAAAACCTGTACATTTACTGACATAAGCCGTGATTTGCTGGTATATCCAAACAAGACAAAATTAAAACTGCATGAAAAGGAGTTTATTAAATCAGTTAAGAAAATAATTGATGAACAAATGATGATTTTTTCGGAAGATATATAAGCAAAAAAACTTATATAG
>JAHHUB010000214.1 GCA_020024175.1 Oscillospiraceae bacterium
ACAGTTTTACTGTTTTCAAAATTTATACAAATCATCAGAACCACATTTAAAAACAGTAGAAGAATTATTAGACTGTATTTATAATATCATTGCTGAGGACTGGGGAGATTTTGAAACACCGTATACACCATCAGCTTTACAATACATAGATAAAGCAAAACAGATATTGAAAGAACAGTCAATTCCTTTGCCTGATAAAAGCTCAGCACTTAACTTTATTATGGATCATAAGGACAAGCATAATGGTACAACATTTGATGGAATAAGATTTTCAGATATTTCATAGTTATCAAAGTAAAAAAGGGGATTATATAATGAAAGAAAAAAGTTTTTTTAATTGGATGTATTTTAGCAGTCTTTTCTTTTTAGTATTAGCTTTAATTTTTATATTTATATTTAACAGCTCTTTTTATATTGGAGCAGTATTTGCAGTACCGGGTATTATATTATTTATTTTATGTTTGACAAATGCAAAAAAAGAAGCATTGAAAATCTTTAAATTTGTTAAAGAAAATTCAGTATTTACTCATAACTGCCATATACCACTCACTGTACAGGGATTTGTTGATGTTCTTAAAAACGAAGGATTTGAAATAGAAGAATATCCATATCAAAATTATTATGCACATAAAATGCTGAACAAAAATATTACATATCATTTTTTTATAGCTAATAATGATACACCTGCTCTTAAAGATGAAGATAAATTTGCAGATTTGTTTATTTCTAAATTTATGGATAGGGGTATGGAATCTGCTGCTGAATATATTTTTGACCTGGAATACGGAAAAGATTTAGAAAATAAAATGCAGGACATGATGCCTGTTTTGAGAGATGGTTTTATACAAACAAAAGATCATTTTATTTTTGGATATCGTGCTGCCTATGACACCGAAAAAAATATATTGTATTATGCAGATGCGGTAAAAAAGATTGAATGGAATAAAAGAGCTATAGTTGCACAATATACAAATACACTGCTGGAAAAATTATTCGGCAATATATAAAACTATAGTATAGGTATTATAGCAGCAAAATACTTATGAAAAATTATCTGTATTAAATAATGGCAAGCAAAATTAACACATATTAAATTCAGCAATGTTTATTTCTAAAAGGAGAATTAAAAATATGGATATAGAACGAAATCCTTATTTAGCCCCATTGCTATTTTTTCGACTTCCCATTCATAAACAAATATTATATATTTTAGCAGGTATATTTATACTTTTGTTAATGATAAGTGCACCTAGCGGGTGGCTCTATGATTTGGGACTTAAAACAGGAACAGAACAGGGACAAAGGCCTGATCAGTCTGTTCAAATAATACATACTCAGAATGAGGTGGAGGACTTTTATTTTAAAAATATCCCCGCTACAGTACTAAAAAACAATTTAATTCAATGTCCGCTTGGTCGTTTGAGAGATCCGAGATATGCAGGAAAACACACAAATTCCAGAAAAATAACTCATGAAATTTCAGAATATACTTTCTTTACATATCCTCTAAAATATACTGATAAAATAATCCATTGGCTGGTGGATGCTTTCTATAACTCATACTATCTGGCTTTGCTGGAAGATGGAACCTATGTATGTGTATATTTTGATGATTACCTAATGCTTAGCTCAGGTGAAGAACTGCACACAGGTTATGTCAGGTATGCAACTACACCTGAAAAAAAGATGCTTCACACAATGGCAAAAGATTATGAAGTGAATCCGATGTATGTACTGGATATGTACCGCCATGGTAAAGTCAGTTGGGTTTTAGACAGCATGATTCGGTTTATTTTAGTAATATTGATAATTATGGTTATATCGTCTTTTTTTAAAAGTCAAAAAAAAGAGGAAAAAAATCAGCATCAAAAAGAAACAAGAATAACAAATAAAGAAGAAAAGTTCACACTCAGAAAAAATGAAATTATAGTGGGATGTGCTCAGATATACAATAGACATATCGGAATGAATGGCAGAATTTGTGTAACTAATCAGCGTGTATGTTTTGTTGGAAATATAACAGGTGATATGTACATGAATTTGTCTATATCAGAAATTGAGGGATATGACACTTGGAGAATATTATTGACACCTTCTATTGAGATATATGACAAATACAGTCAAAGAAATATCAGATACCAATATACCGGTTTAGCTGTAAAAAAACTTCAAGGCTGGCTGGAGGAGGTCGGCATTAAAGAAATATAATAATTTTTTCTAAAATAGGTACAAATATACCCCGACATTTTTAAAATTTTAAAGGAATTTTATAACAGTATGATAAAATAATTAAAAAACTGACTGACAAACAAAAATTTCGGGAGGTCTTTATGAACATAGGCGAACTTAAAACCAAGTATAAAAATTTATTACAGCCCATTTTCAGAGAACAATTTTACATAGATGACAGTGAAGAAGACAGCAGAAATTGGGTAGTGTTTATATTAGATGGCAAACAAGAAGATTTTTCCTTTTCATTATATGGAACTGACTGTGTTCATTTGTATTGGTACAATGAATGTTTTATTTTTGATAAACACCGCAATAATTTGGTTTCATCTGATACTTATGGTGAGATTGTATTTGAAGATGATTTTAATATTGAAGAATTGCCTGATATAGTTGTAAATTTGATATTACATATAAAGGACTGTGTTTATCTGTCAAAGAAAGAAAAAGTTAAAGGTAAAACTCCATCAGGGTATGAT
>JAHHUB010000215.1 GCA_020024175.1 Oscillospiraceae bacterium
ATCTTTTAGTTAAACAACTTTTTAAGGAGGATTTATTTATGGAAAGAATAAGAAAGTTATCCAATGAATTGGTGGCAATGCAACAGCAGGCTTCCAGACTTTCATGGACACAATACACAACAGGTTATGATTTTGGAATTGCTGAAACTTATAATAAAATTACCGAAAAACTTAAAAATAAAGATGATTTTGAATACATTAAAAAAATGCATGAAAGAGATGATCTCTCTTTTGAGGATAAGAGACGCTGTGAAATAATGTTTAAAATGTACGAACCATCTCATCTTTCCCCTGAAGTAAATGAAATGGACGAAAAAATTCACGCTCTTACCACAAAGCTTTCTCAGGTTCTCAACACATTTAGAAATAAAATCGGAGGGGTGGAAGTTTCCTCTGTTGACATTAACGATATTTTGAGAAATGACCCCGATGAAGCTAAGAGAAAAGAGGCTTTTCTTGCCAGAACTCAAATTAACAAAGCTTTGGTTGATGCAGGATTTATTGATCTGATTAAAATGAGAAAAGAATATGCTAAACTAAGAGGCTATAATAACTATGTTGAAATGAAGCTTGACAGTGAAGGTCTTAACATAGATATGTTTAAAACATGGAAAGATGAACTTCATGAAATGCTCCCTGAAATGAAAGCCAAAAAAGCTGAAGTTTCCAAGAAATATTTGAATAAAGATGAACTTAAACCATGGGATACTGCTTATTTGGTTTCAAAAATGGCTCCTTCTCTCAATAAGACTGTGGATATGACAGATTTCTTCAATGTTTTGAGAACATTCTTCCTTAAATTTGGTATAGATATTTCTGAATGTAATATTACATATGATATTTTCCCAAGAGCAAATAAATCTCAATGGGGTTATAACTTCCCGATTGCTACCAGAAAAGACACAAGAATTCTCGCCAATGTAAAAAATAATTACAGCGAATACAGAACACTTCTTCATGAAACAGGTCATGGTATTCACTCCTACTGGCAGGATCCCGAAGATGAAATTCTTAACAGAGGTATCAGTGGCATTATTACAGAAGGTCTTGCTAACCTTTTCGGAAGTTTTCTCTATGATGATTTGTTTATGAACGAATTTTTCGGTGACGACAAGCAAGTAAGAGAAGAACTGAAGATATACCAGGATTATGCTAAGGTAAATTCTCTCACAGCTATTGTTGATATTATGTTTGACCAAAGACTTTATACCACAGAAATTAACAGTTTGGAAGACATTAACAAACTTGCATTTGATACTTATAAAGAATTTTTGGATGAAGACCCTTATGCAGATGAATTCCCATGGGGCTTCAGAATTCACCACACAACTCACCCAATTTATCTCCATAACTACTTTATGGGTGATGTTACCTGTGAAATGTTGAAGAACAAATTTAAGGAAAAGTACAACTGCAAGAGTGTAGGAGAAAAACCAAAAGAATTTGTAGAATTTATCAAGAAGGAAATAGTAGAACCTTCTGGACTTTACAAATATCCTGAACTCTTTAAGAGAATCAGCGGTGAAGAATTCTCCCTCAAGTATATGAAATAGCTATAAATACACATAGTCAATCGCTATAGGCTTTAAAATATTGTTATATAGCTGTAATAATAGATAAAACCACAATGATATAAAAAATTAATAACCCTGTATACTTTATAATGTGTTTAAATGACAGATATAAAGTATATGGGGTTATTTATATACATAGATTTCTTACATATGCTTAAAAATAAATATTATATAACCCATAAATGCTGTATGATTGTATTTTTTAAATTTCTGCACTATAAAACAATAATTTTTAAATGTAAACGTTAGTTTTTTTACCGGAGTTACATTGCTGTGTATATTGCTTTGAATAATTTTAAAACTGATGACAATATTAAAAACAAAAGATTTTAAATTATATTTAGGCGGTGATATTATTTTTAAATTTACCGGTTTTACACTAAAAGCAAATACAGCAGTTAATTTAGCTATAAGTAAAGCGGAAGAATTTGGACATACCTATGTAGGGACAGAACATTTACTTTACGGATTGGCAAAAGAGGGCAGTGGAGTGGGATTTACTGCCTTGAGAACCAGAGGGATTACAGCCGATAAAATAGAGGAAACGCTAGTTAAAAATATAGGCAGAGGAATACCTATAACCCATTTAACACCAGAAAATCTGACAGTAAGAGGAAGAAAAATTCTTGAAAATGCCATAGAAGAAGCCAGAAATCAAAAACAACCATTTGTGGGGACTGAGCATATATTAATTTCTATTTTAAAAGAAAAAGAAAGCTATGCAGTAAAATTTTTAATTCAGCTTGGATTGGATCCATTGACCTTATATAAATCCATGTGTTCGGCGTTGGGGTATGAAAACAAAGATGATACTGTAAAAATGCAAAATAATACAAAAGCAAACAGTAAAACCAGTCCCAAAACGCCATCTTTGGATAAATACGGAGTTGATTTGACAGAACAGGCAAGACAGGGACTTATTGATCCAGTAATTGGCAGAGAAAAAGAACTTGCTATGGTATTGCAGATACTTTCACGTCGGAGTAAAAACAACCCGTGTTTAATAGGCGAAGCAGGTGTTGGTAAAACTGCTGTGGCAGAGGCTTTGGCACAGAAAATTGCCGATGGAACAGCACCGGAAAATCTCCTTA
>JAHHUB010000216.1 GCA_020024175.1 Oscillospiraceae bacterium
AAATTGTATTGCCTATAAACATGAAAATTATATAAATCTCTTAAAAAATTAAATATAATGACGAAATAATTATTATAAGGTTGCAAAATCTTGACAGCACCCCTAAATATGATATAATTAACAGGGAATTTGTAAAAGCCGAGCTGATACATAACTTAAATTCGGTATAATTTGTAAAATTTTGAGAGAGTGGTCGGATTTTTATATCCGTTTTTTATTTTACAATGGATATGAAAACTGCGGAACATTTAAAATCTAACTTAGGAGTTTGGAGAGGATAAGCTATGGAAAACGGAGTAGAGCAAGAAGTAGAAATAGATTTGGGGGAATTATTTAAAAAACTTCTAAAACAATGGAAGTTTATAGTTCTCACCTGCTTTGTAACAACTTTGGCAGCAATGCTTATAACAATATTTTTGATACCAAAGCAGTATGAATCAAGAATTTCAATGTATGTAAACAACAACCAGAAAAGCAGCGAAGCCATAAATATGAACGATATCAATGTTTCAAAAAGTTTGGTTAATACATATATGGCACTTTTAAAAAGCGACTGTATTATGGATATGATTGTGGATGAAATTAACAAAGACTCAAGTGAGGAACAATACAGTTTGCAGGCTGTAAAGGGAATGATTACCTGTAATCAAGTAAACGGAACAGAAATTTTTGAAGTTATCGTTAAAACAGGTGATCCCGAACTTTCAGCTCATATTGCAGAATATATCGGAGAAATTGCCCCTGTGGAAATTTCCAGAGTGTTTAAGTCAGGTTCGGTTGAAATAGTGGACAGAGCAAAAGTCCCACAATATAAATGTGCACCAAGTGTTACTGCAAATACAATAATAGGTGGATTTATAGGACTTGTAATTTCCTGCGGTACTGTAGTTTTAACAAGTATGATGAATCAGAAAGTAAATGAACCTAAGGATTTTGAAAATAAATATGATATACCTCTGCTGGGAATAATTCCTGATAGACTTAAAAACTAAGGAGGGGTTAAAATGATGTTTAAGAGAAAACCAAAAGAATTCCACAGACAGATATTAAAACCTATTGATACCGAAAAAGAATTTGAAGCTGGAGAAGCTTTTAAAGCACTGAGAACAAATATAACTTTCAGCATGAGCCAGAGAGAACATAAAAGAATACTCTTTACAAGTTCTGTGCCTGCTGAGGGAAAAACTTCTACAATATGCAACTTTGCTATAGTGCTGGCACAGACAGGCTCAAAAGTAATCCTCATTGACGGTGATATGAGAAACCCTAAAGTGCATAAGATTTTCGGATATCATAAAACAAGAAAAGGTTTATCCACTGTTTTAAGTACAGGAAGCTTTGAAGGTTCTGTAGTAAATTCAAAATATGAAAATTTGGATTTGATGTTTTCCGGTATGACACCTCCTAACCCTACTGAACTTTTTGAAGGAAAATATGCTGAGAGTTTCTTTGATAAACTGGAGCAGTATTATGATTATGTATTAGTAGATACACCTCCTGTAAACCTTATTACAGATGCCCTTGTATTAAATAAATATAATTTTGCCACTGTAATGGTTTTAAGAGAAGGATATTCTGACCACAGAGAAATTCAAAAAGCAATTAAATCCATTCAATTAATAGGTTCAGATTTAATTGGTGCAATACTTATAGGAAGTAACCATGCTCTTACAGCAGTAAAGAAGGAAGGCTATGGCTATGGATACAGATATGGCTATGGTTACGGAAATTACTACGGATACAAGAAGGACGATGACTCAGATGATGAAGAATATGATAGCGAAAACTAATAACGCGGATCTGCATTGTCATGTTTTGCCTGGAATTGATGACGGGGCTTCTGATTTGGGTGAATCTTTGAGAATATTGGAGGATATGGAGAAACAGGGAATACAACATATTGTATGTACACCTCATTTCTATTTGAATAAAACCAATGTTTCCAGATTTATTAAAAAAAGAAAAGAAAGTTACTCATTACTTGCAGAAAATTATCAGGGGAATATAAGTATTTGTCTTGGAGCTGAAGTTTACTATTGCCATGGAATATATAACATTGAAAATTTTGAAGATCTTACCATGGGCAACAGCGAGTATATACTTATTGAACTTCCATATTCCGCTAAAATAGATGTTGATGTAATAAATGATATAGAAAAACTTATGCAGACAACAGGTCTTACTGTTATAATGGCTCATATTGAAAGATTTTTGGATAAACTCACCTGGAGAGCTTCAAGAAAATTATATTCTTTAAATGTTATTTATCAGGTGAATTTATCTTCTGTTACCAATGATAAACTGGTAAAACCCACTCTTAAATTTATCAAAAAGGGTGGATATATCATTTTGGGAACTGATACTCACAATATGAAAGAACGCAGTGCTGATTGTTATTTAAAAGGTCTTGATATAATAGCAAATAATTTGGGAGAAAATACTGTCGAAAGACTAATCAGCAATACATATAATATTTACAATGAAATAGCAAATTAATTGAATAATCCATCATATTATATGTTGAAAATTGTGTGTTTTAGTAGAAGATTATTTGTTTTATTTGCATAATTTGAATTTTTGCAATATATTTTAAATAAAAACCATTTACAAATCAAAAAAATGGTGATATAATAAGTCAAAGTCGAAAAGACTATAATTTTTAG
>JAHHUB010000217.1 GCA_020024175.1 Oscillospiraceae bacterium
GCTCCATGTAGGTTTTTCAACTAAAAACATCAATATACCGTTTAATATACCGGCTACAAAAAACTGTATACATGACATTTTAAGTCCGTCAACTTTAGATGTGAAATGGTCAATAACCATAATATGACAGGAATAAAACATAGCAGAAATAATCATAAGTATATCTCCGCTTCTCATTTGAATAGTGCCATCAAAACATAAAAGACCCAATCCCACCAACGAAAGCACAACACCTATCCATATATTATGACTTACCTTTTTATGAAAAAATAACCCTGCAATAGGTACTATTATTATGTAAAGTGCGGATATAAAACCAGAATTTGCTATGGATGTTCTGCTGATACCTAATTGTTGGAATGCCATTCCCAAAAACAGAGCAAGTCCACAGAAAAGTCCTCCCCAAAAAACATCTTTTGGATTTTCATTTTTTTTCTCTGTTACACCTTCTTTAGACCTCATCAGTTTCATCACAGGTAAAAGACATAATCCAGCTAAAATACATCTCACTGATGAAAATGTAAATTCTCCAATGTGATCCATACCTTTTCTTTGTGCAATAAATGCAAGTCCCCATATTATTGCAGTTGTCAGCAGCATTAAAGAACCCTTTGTACTGTTACTGCTGTTATCGATTTTTGTCATAACCTCTCTCCTTGTATAGAAATTCTCTTAAAACATTTACTATTATATCAAAATTTGCTGATTTATTCAATAGATAGGAAATAAATTGAATGGAAATATTTCCATTTCCTTGTAAAATATATTGGGTATAAATTTTAAGTAACTGTAAAATAAATTTATAACTTTTATATTACAGAAAAAAGAGGAAACTTCCCATCTCCTCTTTTAATATATCTGTCTAAACTCTTTTTTAAACAATAAATAAAACAACAGCTTAATTTATTAATCAACAGGTTCTTCTATAATATTATCATAGCCTTTTAAGGTTTGACTGTATATTTTAAAATCATCACTGGTAAAAATAGTTTGATATGGAAGAATACCATGCCCGTTTTCAATTAAATATACCATGTTTATAATCATAACTGCTGTTGCAGTTATAATTCCTGTTTTTATATGAAGTTTTGCAGCTTTTGACCTTTCAGCTCTTGGTATATCTGGCTGTTTCTTTTCATCTGAAAGTATTTTCATCAAAGCACAAATACCAAGGATAACTGCAGGTTCAAAAAATAATGTAAATCTATCAACTAATCTATGATGACAGCTTATAAGATAGAAAAATAAATTAAAGAAAGCACAGTTTATATATACCATATTAGTTTTATCTTTTTTGCATAATTTATCTTTAAAGAAATATAAAACAGCAAACAATATAAGAGGAGTTATTATATAATAAAACTTATTTCCTGTAGTAATATGATATGAGCCTACATATTCGCCATACCATATTTTTGTGACAATTTTAAGGATATATGGGGAAGAAAAAAATACAGTCATTGAAATCACAGTATAAATTGTCAAAATCATATTTGTGAGATTTATCTGCATTAAAAAATACATGGGTATCATAATCAGGGCACTTTTATGAAATGTTGATGCCAGCAAAGTTATAATCATATAAGGTATTATTTTTTTCTTTTTTGCGGCAATTATAGCATAAGAGAATACTAAACAGGACATTGTCTGTCTAATAAAATTCATGGAGCAATAGAACATTCCCAAGCCGTAAATCATAAAAAATCCCCATACTTTATCTTCTGCATATTTATATATAAACCATCCTGCCAAAGCTGCAATAACTATACTGGTACCTGCATACATAATCTGATAATTTTGTCCGAATAATTTTAAAAAATACAGAAACAGTATAAAGCCTTTTTCTATATTTATACTCATAAAATCAGAAAAAGGTGTTTCATGTACCTGACGCCACATACCTGTATAGCCACCATAAGAGTAATCAAAACCCACATCATATCTGACACAGGAAAGAAAACATAAAAAGCCAAATGCCAATGCAACAAATAATCCATTTCTGTATTTAAATTCTGTTTTATTACACAGTAAATATCCAAATAAAGTAATAACAATCATTAAAATAATATAAAATAACATTTTACACCTACTTTGCAATTATACTTTAACAGTAATATCTTCATCTTTTAAATCTGCTTCATTTCTTAGCATATCGTAAGTTTTTCCTTTATGTTCATCACCATGTTCACCTGCCGGGTGATATGTAACACAAACTTTTTGTACATAATCTCTTATATTATCACTGTTTTCATCAGTGAGTTTTACAAGTTCCTGAAGCTGTATTAAGAACAAATCATTGTCAAATTCTATGGGACAGCCTATGTGAATAAGATGGTTGGGTGTTTCTTTCATACCTTCTTCTGCCATAAGTTTTTCCTCATATAGCTTTTCTCCTGGACGAAGTCCTGTATATTCAACTTTTATATCCACATCTGGTTTATAACCTGAAAGTTTAATTAAATTTCTTGCCAATGTATCAATTTTTACCGGTGAACCCATATCCAAAACAAAGATTTCACCACCCCTGGCAAAAGTTCCTGCTAAAAGTACCAAACTTACAGCTTCCGGAATTGTCATAAAATAGCGAATAATATCAGGGTGTGTTACAGTTACGGGTCCCCCTTCGGCAATTTGCTTCTTAAACAATGGAATGACAG
>JAHHUB010000218.1 GCA_020024175.1 Oscillospiraceae bacterium
TTTTTATCATTTTTGGGGTATTAAATTATGTTTTTTGTGCTAAATTAACAATTAAATTCGAGCAAATCAAATTATTTTTTACATATAATTTTGAAAACAAATTTTATAATAATTTGCTGGCAATTTCCTATAAAATAAGTTATAATAAATTGATAAGCTGTGGTTTTTATATTACAAATCTTAAAAAAAATCAGTGGTACGACCAATTACTCAGCTTAATATTATCTTTCTTTATTTTTAATTGTGAGGATGATTTTATGAATATCTTAATTATAGGCTGCGGCAAAGTGGGTTCCACCCTTGCCAGCACTCTTTCCAGAATAGGACATGATGTGTCTGTTATTGACAGCAATAAAAGAGCATTTGAAATGTTGTCCGATGATTTTGACGGAATAACTGTAACAGGTGTTCCCATAGATCAGGATATATTAAAAAAAGCCGGCATAGAAGGCTGCGACGCTGTTGCCGCTGTAACAAGAGATGACAACATAAATGTTATGGTTTGTGAGCTTGCCAAAGAAGTGTTCCATGTAAATAAAATTCTTGCCAGAGTTTATGACCCCTCCCGTGAAGAAGTTTTTGTAAACTTTGGAATACACACTTTCTGTCCCACTAATTTGACAGTTGAATCAGCTATTTCCATTCTCACTGACCGTGATCAAATTAAATATGTGAGCTTTAACTCCACATCTGTAGCTTTTTCCACCATTAAAGTTCCCAAACATTTAAACGGACACAGTATCACATCAATTCATACTGACAGTGATGAAAAACTTATGGGGGTTATTCATGATGACGGAAAAATGACATTAATCGGCAGAGATGACGATTTTGTTGTTTACACTTCTGACAGACTGGTTCTGGCAAAAACCATAAAATAAGGAGATTTTAAAATGAAAGTTATAGTTGTAGGTGGTGGCAAAGTTGGATATTACCTTTCTCAAACTCTGGTAAGCCATGGCCATAGACCTTATTTAATAGAAAAAGACCGTGCCATTTGTGAGGAACTGGCTGACAAACTGGATTTACCTGTTATCTGCGGTGATGGTTCGACTTTAGTTACATTGGAGCTTGCCCATGCTTCTGAGGCTGATTCACTCATAGCTGTAACAGGTAAGGACCAGGATAATTTGGTAGCCTGTCAGCTTGCAAAAAAGCGTTATAATATTCCCAAAACAATATCTCGTGTAAATAACCCCAAAAATACAGGGGTAATGAAATTATTCGGAGTGGATATTGCTATTTCGGGTACTGACAATATTGCCAAACTTTTGGAAAGAGAAGTAGATACGGCAGCTATCAAACAACTTTTATCCATCAACAGTGGTCAGGCATCCATCAGTGAATTTGTAGTCCCTGAAGATTATATCCACCATGGCAAAACACTTCTTCAAATGAAACTTCCGGATCAATACATTATTGTTTCCATTATAAGAAACGGAACACTGCTGATTCCTCGTGGTAATACACAAATACTCAGCGGAGATAAAGTCATTGTACTTTGTGATGACAGCGTTGTTCATGATTTAAGTAAAAATTTTGGATTGGAAAGTCTGCCTGAAACCAAAAATGAAATCAAAAAAAATACCGAAGACATATAAAAAAATAAACCGATATTTGAAATTAAAATCAAATATCGGTTTTCTTATGTAGTTTTTTTATTTTAAATTACAGCAGAAGTTTATCAATTCTGTCAACCAAATGAGCTATTTCCGGTTTGGAAATTTGATCATCAGCTCCCAGTTGTTTGCCCTTTATCTTCATTTCTTCACTTATGAGTGATGAGAAGATAATAACAGGCAGCTTTTTGAGGACAGGGTCAGTTTTTATAAGCTTTGTAACTCTGTGGCCGTCCATCTGCGGCATTTCAATATCAGTGATAACACAGCCTATTTCTTCATATGTTCCGTCATCTCTCATTTTACAGAGCTTGTCCCAAAGTTCCTGACCGTTGTCATGAGTAACCACATTTACATAGCCTGCCTTGTTAAGACATTCCAAAATAAGAGCTGTCAAAAGCTTGGAGTCTTCTGCAATCATTATCTTTCGTTCATTTCTTCTTCTGCCCATAAATTCATCAATATCAGAAACCTGAATAGAAGTTTCTGGAGAAATATCAGCTACAATCTTTTCAAAGTCGAGAATTGTAACTAATTGATCTCCACATTGAGCAATACCTGTAGCCAATCCATCAGCACCACTGTAAATTGTCTTGTCAGGTTTTTGAATATCCTTCCATGAAATTTTTCTTATACCTTCAACAGTATGAACACGGAACGCAATATTCATATTATTAAAGTTTGTTATTATAAAAAGGCTTTTTTCAGGTATTTCAGTTTGGCTTGCATCTAAATATTGGGGAAGGTTTATTACTGTAATCAAATCTTCACGGGGTTTAAAAATACCTTCCACAGAAGGATGTGCTTTTGGCATTTGCTTAACTGGTCTTGGCATCATAATTTCTTTTACCTTAGCTACATTAATTCCAAAAGAATCACCATTTATTGTGAATTCCATAATATTAAATTCATTATTACCTGATTCCAACAAAATATCTATATTTTTTTCCATATCAAGTCTTGATTTTTTATTGAATGTGAAATCATATTTGTGGTCGAATAAGAAAGCAAGTG
>JAHHUB010000219.1 GCA_020024175.1 Oscillospiraceae bacterium
GTCCAGTTCCTCCATTACTCATAGATAGTGAAACCGCATATAAAATTGGAATCAGAACCAACGCACACAGCATGATAAATAATATGTTTAAAACAGTAAGTTCTGTTCTATGTCTTACTTTTTTCGTATTCATGATTCCTCCTTTACTTCTCGGTTTGTAAATAATGAGAATAAAATAATAAAAGCAAAAATAACAATAGAAACTGCCGAAGAGAGTCCATAATTATTTGATACAAAAGCATTTTGATGTGCATATGTAATAATTGTTTGTAAGGTAGCTCCCGATAAGGAACCTTTCTGCATTGTTAATAAATATATGATGTCAAATTGCTTAAAAGTCGTGAATGTTGTCATAATGACTGATGGAAGTAAAATGGGTTTAATTGCAGGAATCGTAATATACCAATTCTGTTTCCAAAATCCGGCGCCATCTAATTTTGCACTTTCATAATAACTACGATCAACACTCTGTAAAGAGCCGTCCATCATCATGATCATGAATGGAAGAGCCATCCATAAATTTAATATCATGCATGAAATAAATGCCGGAATATTTTCCGAAAGGAAATTCATCTTTCCAAATCCCATGGCTGTCAGAATTTTATTTAAAAATCCAAATTCTGTGTTGAACATCCCAACTTTCCATAATAAAATAGAAACATATGCCGGCATTGCCCAAGGAAACATTAAAAATGTTTTATACACTCTTGCCATTTTCAGTCCTTTTACATTTAATCCAAGTGCAATAAAGAAAGCCACCACAATTTGTATTACCATATTCAACACTGTCCAAAGAATCGTAGTCACCAATGCTTTTAAAAATCCAGAATCCACTTTCAATAATGCTCTTTGAAAATTCTCCAATCCTATCAAATGATAATGATCCCAATGATACAAATTCATGTTTGTCAATGAAATATAACCCGTATACAAGATAGGGAACACTACGATCATTCCTACTAATATAAGCGCCGGAAAACTATATATCCATGGACGGTTTTTTCGTCTGTTTTTCATACGATACACCTCATTTTAAAAAATGGCAGGGCATCCTTATCTGCTGTCCTGCCATCTTTCACATTATTGTTTTACTGCATATCTTCTATTGCAGTTTCAGCTTCTTTTTGATATTTCACTGCTGCGGTTTCTATATCTTCTTCTGATTTATTCACTGCTGCTAATAGTGATTCTGTCGGACCCCACATTACACTCATTTGCGGAATGTTTGGCATTGGTTTTGCTGTCTCCGCTGTCCGTTTCATAGCAGAAATCATTTCGTTATTGGCTACATTTTCATCATCATATGCTTTCTGATTTGCTGGTGCACAATTTGCTTTTTCAGCCAGCGCAATACCAATTTCCGGTTTGGCTAATTCAGTAAGCACTTTTTGTATTGCATCTTTTTTGTTTTCCACAGCGTGCTTTAATACTCCAATCCCCTGTATTCCTGAGTAGGGTGCAAGACCGTTTCCATTTGGTAACGAAAAATCAGATAATGATTTGATTCCAAGATTAATTCCTGCTTCTTTAATTCCTGATACCAGCCACGGACCACCAATGATGGCTTGTGATTTCCCTTCGTTAAACAATGTTGTTACTGTGTTATAATCACCATCTGCCTCAAGAGCCGCAAACTTCTTATTGTATTCAATTGCTTCTTTTGTCTTTTCCTCTGTTAATCCTGGCTTTGCATCTTCCTCTATAATATATCCGCCAAATCCATTAATAACCGGAGAAACGTTATACGCCGTAGAATGTTGATTCACTAAAGCATATGTACCTGCTTCTATATCAGTATGTCGCTGCATGTATGTGTATAGTTCCTCTGTTGTAGATGGAATTTCTTCTGTCCATAAATCTTTGTTATACATGAAAAGTAATGTTTCAAAATATAGCGGAAGTAAATATTGATCACCTTTATATTCCCCTGCTTCTAATGTCATTGGAAGCATATCTTTATAAACATCTTCTTCAATGACATCCGTTATTGGTGATAATACCCCCATTTCCACAAAAGTTCCAAGAGAATCATGTGCATACAAATACAGATCTGGACCACTTTCCCCATCATTTCCATATAATTTTATCTGGTCAGTTAATCCACTTTTCTTTTCAAATTTTACAGTGAGCTTATCCGCATCAAGTTCTTTATTCACTTGTTCTTCAATAACATCCATTACGGCCTCATCACCATCATGCCAAATACGAATTTCATCTGCTTTTACAGAATCTTCTTGCTTTTTATCCCCACTATTAGGCTCTCCTGTTTCTTTCCCACATCCAGTAAAAAATGAAGCCACCATTGTAGCACAAAGAATCATAGCTATTCTTTTTTTCATCTCACAACCTCCTTTAATAAAACAAAACTTCTTCCTTTTTTCATCAGATATATATCAGATATTTAAATAATTTTTACCATTTAACTTTATTTTTTTCAACATTTTTTATCGTTTTTGTCCAATAAAACAAGGTAACCGTTTACTTTCTAATTTGTTTTCTTACCCGTCAATACTTACCTGATGCTCTCCGGTTTCTGCATTTTGGGGCGGAAGAATTGATAATGAAACAGCTACACATAAT
>JAHHUB010000022.1 GCA_020024175.1 Oscillospiraceae bacterium
TATGCTGAAAGTGTTTTTGGATGATAATCTTAGTGAGTTTTATTATTATCTCAAGAACGGTGATTGGGTTTACGATTTAAAGTAATTCGGATATTTCCAATAGATTATAAACAAAGTGGAGTGTACAAATTTTATACACTCCACTTTTACTTTTTGGTATGTCACTAAAACTTTCTTATGAGAAGTATCTATTTTAAGATAACTGTTTTTTACTTAACTTAATTTTTAATTATTCTCCACATTCTCCTTCATGTTCATGAGCATGACAAACTTCACCTGTGGATTTAAGTTCGCCTCTAAGGTAGCTTTCAATGGCTGTATGAGCGTCGCCTGTTACACCTACAACAACTTCAACATTTCTTTCGTTAAAAATGTCAACGGCTCCGCCTCCCATACCACCTGATAAAATAACTTTTACTCCCATATCAGCGAGAAAGTTAGGCAAAAATCCGGGTTTATGGCCGGGGTTTGGTACAGAGTTTTCGGAAATAATTTTTCCGTTTTCTGTTTCAAAAATAATAAAGTTTTCGCAGTGACCAAAATGTCCTGCAACAGTTTTTCCCATAGCAGCAGCTGCAATTTTCATAATAATTATCTCCTTTTTAATTTATGTTTAATAATATTTATATGTTGTGAATTATATTCACAGTTTTTTCGTAGATATTTTTAAGAGCATCACGGGCAGGGCAGTCAAAATCAGCCAAACATTTGCCCTCATTTATTGCCTGAGATGCTTTTTTGTCGTATGGGATTTTACCAACAAACTCAATATTGTTTTCCTTACAGAAATTTTCTATTTCCATGGTTTTTTCAGATGAAATATTGTATTTGTTTACACATACAGCGGTTTTGGTTTCAAAAATCTCAGCAGTTTTTAAAATCCGTGTCAGGTCGTTTAGACCTGATAAAGACGGTTCTGCCACAACTAAAATTAAGTCCACACCACTTATGGATGAAATGACAGGACAGCCTATACCGGGGGAACCGTCTATAATGGCTAAATCCGTATCAGGAGCGGCATTTGTCATAGCGGCTTTTACTGCAGTTACCAGTTTGCCTGAATTTCCTCTGCCCATTTTAAGTTTAGCAGTGGAAAAAACTTTTTTCCCTTTATAGAGTTTTAATTTTCCGGAAATATCAGGGAACATACTGACAGCCCCTACAGGACAAACCGCAGTACAAACTCCGCAGCTTTCACAGGCATATTCAGAAATGCTGTATTTATGATTCGTTTTTTCAATAGCACCAAAACGACAGTTTTCATAGCATTTTCCGCAGTTTATGCACTTTTCCCAATCTATTTGAGCTTTGTCTGAGCCGTAAAAATCGGAAAGTTCACATTCTCCCTCCAAATCAGATACAATATGAAGGTTTGGTGCATCCACATCACAGTCAGCTATGGCTTTTGCACCTGAAAACTTTATAAAAGCAGAAGCGGTGGTGGTTTTTCCTGTACCACCTTTTCCGCTTAATATGAGCAATTTTTTCATATTAATTCACCTGTTTAGTTAAAATATCCTTAAATAAATCAGCATAATAAGAGTCTTTTTCGTTGATTATATCTCCGACAGAAGAAATTTTGGCTAATTTTTCGCTGAAAGGTATACGAGCCAGAATTTTTATATTATTTTCTTTACAGAAATTCTCCAATGGTTTATAGGGGATTTCTTCTTTATTTATAACTATGCCTACAGGTTTTTTTAAAATGGTTGTCAGTTCATAAACCATTTTAAAATTGTGAAATCCGAATGAAGTAGGTTCCACTGCAATTATACAGCAATCAGAGGCTGTAATGCTTTCCATTACGGAACAGGCACTGCCGGGCGGGCAGTCAATAACTGCATTTTTATTTAAGGAAAAACCTGTTTTTATGGCGGATTTTATAACAGGTATTCCTGAGGATTCACCAATATTTAGTATTCCTGTTATTACATCTATGTTGTTGTGTTTGCCATGTTCCACTTGTCCTATGGGGCGTTTTTCCATAGATACGGCATTTTCAGGGCATACTAATGCACATCCGCCGCAGGCGTGGCAAACCTGGGGAAATACTTTCGGGTTTTCTTTTATAAAAGCAATAGCATTAAATCGACAGAAATCAAGACATTTCCGGCATTTGCTGCATTTTTCTGTGTCAAAACTGGGGAGAAGAGTGTGAACATCTTTTGTATTTATATTTTGTGGTTTAAAGAAAAGTCTGCCGTTTGGTTCTTCCACATCACAATCAATGTATACTGAATTTTTTGCAGCAACAGCCAGATTTACGGCAATCAGAGTTTTGCCGGCTCCGCCTTTTCCGCTTAATACAGCAATTTTCATATTATTTCACACCCTGAAATCCAGCATGAAAATGAGTAAGTTCAGAAAGTTTGCCATCCAAATAAGCCTGTATATTGGCTTTTGCATTACTGCCCTCAGATTTATATATTTTAATTTCTGCAGCTTTAAAAAGTTCAGCGGCATTTTCTCCACATCTTACTGTTATCAGAATCTCTGTATTCTGATCCACAACAATTTGAGCAGCCTTAATTCCCGCTCCGCCTTCTGCATAGACAGCAGAGTTTTCAATAAGGTCATATGTGTTTTTTTCGGTATCTGCAATCATAAAATAAGGAGCTCTGCCGAAAGATACACATATATTTGTTTTTGTATCATCAACAGGAAGTGCTATTTTCATTATAAATCCCCCTTGTTATTAAGTTTTGGACATATGTGTTTTCTTCTTTTGCATAAACCGCACCCATCATGGGCGGATTTTGAATCACAGAGAGTATAATCTCCGCCTTCAATTTTCAGAGGCAGTCCATCAACCAAAACTTCCGCCAGTTTTTTTCGGGCATTGGTGTAAATTTGCTGAACAGTGGTGCGGGCAATTTTCATATATTCACCGCATTCTTCCTGTGAAAGTCCCATTTTATCAATTAAGCGTATTGTTTCATATTCATCCACAGTGAGAACTACAAAATGACTTTCTGTGTCCCTGTTTACAGGAACAAATTCCCGAAACTGCGGCATACAGCAAACTCGTCTGCATTTTTTGGGTCTTGGCATAAACTATCCTCTTTTCATTTCTTTTTCTTTAAGTATAACTCTGTTTCTGACATATGTCAATAATAGTTTATGACATATGTCAAAAATATTTTAACCCTGAAAATTTTATAGGTTAAATATTAATAAATAAATTCCCACAGTTTCCATGATATAACGAAAACTGTGGGAATTTATAATAAAATTTATTCACTTAAATTTGTGGGTACATCCGGAACTTTGTTTATTTCATAATCCACATCATATTTAGGAATTTCATAGCCTTCTGCTCTCCAGTCATCAATAAGTTTTCCTAAAATATTGCTGTTAGTGGAGGAAACTGCATGGAGCAGATAAATTGCTCCATCATGGGTAGCTCCCTTGACTTTTTCATAAGCGGCATTGGGTTCCATTTGATTTTTGGGGTCCCAGTCAGCATATGCAAAACTCCAAAATACTTGTTTATAGCCAAGAGATTGAAGTAAAGCAGCAGTCTGTTCGCTGAAAGCACCTTCCGGGTAACGGAACAATGTCATTTTATAATTGTAGTTATCCAGCATATATTTATGAAGATTCATAGTGGCTTCCATAGCTTTTTCCAAAGAAATTTTGGTGTAGTTGGGGTGTCCTGCACTGTGATTTCCCACAATATGTCCTTCATCTATCATACGTTGAACAAGCTCCGGATTGGCTTTTACATATTCCAGTGTTACAAAGAAAACAGCCTGTACTTTCTTTTCTTTTAAAACATCCAGAATATTTGCGGAATTTCCGTTTTCATAGCCTTCATCAAAAGTGAGATAAATTTTCTTTTCCTTAGGAGCTATGAACTGAGCGTCAAACTTGCCGTATTTTTCCTGGAGCATTACACAGGCTTCGGATCTTCCGTCCTTATCTTTGCGGACACCGGGGCCCCATGGAATTGCCTCAGGTGAAAACTTGCCTATTTCCTCTAAATCAGGTGGAGGAAGTTCTTCTTCTGTTTCATTGTCAGAATCTTCTTCTCCCGGTTTGCTTTCATCTTCCTCATCATTGTTTACAGGTATATCGGATTCTCCTGTGGCGGCATCAATATCTTCTTTCTCTGAGGAACTGTCTTCTGCAGCAGATGAAACAATTTCTTCCGAAGAATTTGATTTTTCATCATTTTCTCGGGAAACACATCCCGTAAGTGCAATTATCATAGCCATAAGTATGGCAATTAATTTATAACCTGTCATTTTTACCTCCAAAATATTATATGTTATGTATATTGTAACTAAAATAAGAAAAAATTTTCCTCAATAAGACTATTTTAGCATATTTTCGTCATTTTCCAATACTAACAATATGAATTTAACAAAAAATTTATATTAATATACAAAATTTTGGAATAAAAAGCGGGGCGAAATCACCTTTTAAAAAATGATTTCGCTCTTTGGTTATTTATTTTTTTCTAAAGGTGAAAAAAGCAGGTTGATACACCAAATTCCGCCAATGGCTACTAAAGTATAAATTATTCGAGAGCCGATAGCAGCTTGTCCACCGAAAATAAAAGCCACCAAGTCAAAACTGAATAAACCGATAAGTCCCCAGTTTAAAGCACCTATAATGGCTAAAATAAGAGCAATTTTATCAAGCATGAATTAACATTCCTTTCTTTTTAAAATCACAGTAGTATTTTGTACAGGTTTAAAAAAAATATACAGTTTTTAAATTTTTTAAAAAAACAGATGATTTATATCATAAAATTTGATATGATATATAAAAAAGGAAAGGAAGATTATTGATGGTAGAAGATTTAAAAGTAATGGCTCCCGGAAAACTTAATTTGTACTTAGATATAAGTGGAAAAAGACCTGATGGCTATCATGATTTAAAAATGATAATGCAAAGTATAAACTTATGTGATGAAGTTAACATTACAATTACACATGACAGAAATATAGAAATTATTTCCTCTGACAGCGATGTACCGTCCGATGAAAACAATATAGCTTATAAAGCTGTACAGTTTTTTTACAGCACCTGTATGCAGAAATTTTCCGGTGTTAAAATAACAATAAAAAAACAAATACCGGTTCAGTCCGGTATGGGCGGCGGAAGTGCAGATGCGGCAGCAGTTTTGGTTGGACTTAATGTTATTGAGGGAAATCCTGTTTCTGATATGAAACTTATGGAACTTGCGAAAAAAATCGGTGCAGATGTTCCTTTTGCCATAAAAGGCGGAACCTGCATTGTAAAAGGAACAGGGGATATAATTACACCGATTAAACCTTTGGAAAACATATATTTTGTAATAGTAAAACCGGCAGGAGGAATTTCCACTGCTATGGCATATAAGGAAATTGACAATAAAAAAGTTTTTTTAAAAGATAAATTTAAAGAAATGACAGAAGCTGTGGAAAGCGGCAATGTCAATGAGATGAAAAAATATATGCAAAATGCCTTTGAAGTTGTGTGTTCCGTTCCCGAGGTTGAATGGAGCAAACAGGCATTATTGGCAGAAGGTGCCGAAGTTTCCATGATGACAGGTTCGGGGTCCGCAGTGTTCGGAATTTTCTGCGACCTGAAAAAAGCGGAAAACGCACAGAAAAATCTGCAAAAGAAATTTGCAAAGGTATATTTGGCAAAGCCTATATCCGAGGGAAGTTATTTTGTTTTATAAAGAGGTGGATGTTAATTGGCGGCAAAATTAAGTGCGGATATACAGTTTGTTAAAGGTGTGGGAGAAAAAAGAGCAAAACTCTATAATAAAATCGGTATAAATACTGTAGGAGATTTGCTGCATTATTACCCCAGAAACTATATAAACGCAACTAAACCCATAAAAGCCGCGGAAGTTGTACCCGGTGAAACAGCGGTACTGCGTCTTACCATAGCAAATGTAGGAGCAGAACAGCACATAAGAAAAGGTATGAGCATTTTTAAAGTGAAAGCCTATGATGAAACTGCCACTGTTATAATTACATTTTTTAATGCAAAATATACTGTTGAATCCCTGGAAGAAGGGGAGGAGTATCTTTTTTATGGCAGAGTAAGCGGAAATTTTCTCAGAAAAGAAATGTCTGCACCTATGATTTTGGGTATGGGAGATTTTCATGGTATGATACCTGTTTATTCGCTGACAGCAGGACTTACTTCCAAAATGATAAATCTGGCTGTAAAATCTGCACTGGACTCTGCACTGGAAAATACCGCTGATGCTCTGCCGCCTTTGATTCGTCAAAAACATAAACTATGTGAAATAGAATATGCTGTAAGAGAAATACACAATCCCGATGATGAAACTGCTTTGAAAATTGCCAGAAGAAGACTGGTTTTTGAAGAACTGCTGATTCTGTCTTTGGGTTTATTAAAAGTGGGAAGTTCGGATGAAAACCGAAAAACCGAAAAACTGGAGGCCAAATCTCTTGATGAATTTTACAATATTTTGCCCTATAAACTGACTGAAGGACAGCTTTTGGCCATAAATGAAATTATTTTGGATATGACAAGCGGAAATGCCATGAACCGATTGGTACAGGGAGATGTGGGCTGTGGAAAAACCATGGTAGCAGTGGCTGCAATGTATTTTGCTTTTTTAAACGGAAAACAATCCGCTATTATGGCACCTACGGAAATACTGGCAGTTCAGCATTACGAAAATATAAAAGAAACCATGGGAAAACTGGGGGTTAAAGTGTCAATTTTGACAGGTTCCATGAAAGCAAAAGAAAAAAAAGAAGTAAAAGAAGCTTTGGCAAAGGGCGAAACACATGTCTGTGTGGGAACTCATGCAATTTTGACAGAAGATGTGGAATTTAAAAATTTAGCATTGGTTATAACTGATGAACAGCATCGTTTTGGTGTGGCTCAAAGGACAAATCTTGCTCAAAAAGGACTTTGTACTCATACATTGGTAATGTCCGCAACACCTATTCCCAGAACCTTGGCACTGATTGTATATGGTGATTTGCAGGTTTCCCGCATAACTCAAATGCCAAAGGGCAGAAAACCAGTGGAAACTTTGAAAATAGACGGCGGAAAAAGACAGAGAGCTTTTAACTTTATAAAATCAAAACTGGATACCGGAAATCAGGCGTATATAGTATGTCCTCTTATTGAAAACACAGGGGAAGAAAATTCCCTTAAATCCGCAGTGGAATATGCCAACGAAATAGCTGAAAAACAATTTGCGGACTACAGTGTTGGGATAATCCACGGCAAAATGAAGTCTTTGGAAAAAGATAAAATTATGGAACAGTTTAAAACAGGGGAAATACAGCTTTTAGTTTCCACTACTGTTATAGAAGTGGGTGTTGATGTGCCCAATGCTGTTGTTATGATGATTGAAAACGCAGAGCGTTTCGGATTAAGTCAGCTTCATCAGCTCCGTGGACGGGTTGGCAGAGGGAAGGATGAAAGCTGGTGTATATTGGTCAGCGACAGCAAAAATCCAGATACTCAAAGAAGACTCAAGGTTCTCTGTGATACAAACAGTGGTTTTGATGTGGCGGAGGAAGATTTAAAACTCAGAGGTGCTGGGGATTTTTTTGGAAATCGTCAACATGGGCTGCCGGAATTTAAAATTGCCAGTTTAACGGGGGATTTTGATGTTTTGCAGGAAGCAAGACAGGAAGCAGAAGAAATTCTCTCTTTAGACCCTGATTTGCAAAGTTTTGAAAACAGATATTTAAATAGAAAGATGAAATCCATGTTTGCAGCTGTAGGATATTCCCCTAATTAATCAAAAACGCTGAAAAAGCCATAAAATCAACAGATTTATTTTAATATAATAAGATAAAAGCTATTGATTTTGTGTCTGATATGTGATATAATTTCGTTGAAAGAATAAAGGATTGTGTGAAAGACTGGGTTTACTCCCGGTCTTTCGTTTGTATTAGCGATAATTTTATAATATAAGGAGAAACAAGAATGGTAAACGGCAAAAAGCAAAATACCTGTGATATTTGTGCGGAAATTGCAAAACCTGTTTTGGATGAACTTGGACTTTTCCTTTGGGATGTCAGATTTGAAAAGGAAGGCAGCCTTTGGTTTTTGCGCTACTTTATTGACAAAGACGGAGGAGTTTCCATTGATGACTGTGAGAATTTCAGCAGAAGAATCGATCCTATGTTGGATGAAGCTGACCCTATAAGTCAAAGTTATTATTTAGAAGTATCTTCTCCGGGAACTGAGAGAGAACTTTCCAAAGAATGGCATTTTGAAGCTTGTATGGGTGAGGAAGTTTTGATAAAGCTTATAAGACCCAGAAATGGTCAGAGAGAATTTATAGGTATTCTCAAAGCTTATGAAAACGGAAAGATAACTGTTGAATCAAACGGTAAAAACGAGGTTTTTGAGAAAAACGAAACAGCGTTTGTAAGAATATATGACAATTATTTGGATGGAGGTAATGACTAAAATGGCTGTAAATGCAAATGCAGAAATATTTAAAGCACTTGAAATGCTGGCTGCAGAAAAAGAAATAGAACTTGATTATCTTATTGAAAAAATTAAGGCTGCCGTAGTAATTGCTGTAAAGCGTGATATGGGCGGATATGATGATAATATTGTGGAAATTGACCCAGCTAAAAAAAGATTTTATGTGGCTGTAAGAAAACTGGTTTCCGAAGAAGTAAAGGAACCTTATGAAATACTTTTGGCTGATGCTCAAAAATACAATCCCAATGCTATGATCGGCGATTTGGTTGAAGTTCCTTTGGAAACCAAAGAAGTAGGAAGAATTGCTGCTCAAACAGCTAAACATGTTATTCGACAGGGCATAAGAGAAGCTGAAGAACAGCATCTTTACGAAGCTTACCAAAGTAAAGAACATGATATTGTAACTGTTAATATAGTCAGAATTGACCCCAGAAAAGGCAATATCACCGTTGAAATGGGCAACACTGAAACAATTCTCACAAAGGCTGAACAAATCCCGGGAGAAGAATATAAGGAAGATACCAAAATTAAAGTTTATCTCTCCGAAGTATCTAACACTGAGAGAGGTCCCAGAATGATTATATCCCGTTCTCATCCAGGACTTGTAAAAAGACTGTTTGAAATGCAGGTTCCGGAAATATATGACGGTACTGTGGAAATTAAATCCATTGCCAGAGAAGCCGGAAAAAGAACAAAAATTTCAGTTTGGTCAAAAGACCCCAATGTAGATGCAGTAGGTTCATGTATTGGTGCTAAGGGAATAAGAGTTGCAGGCATTGTGGAGGAACTGGGCGGAGAAAAAATAGATGTTGTTAAATATTCCGATGATCCAAAGGAATTTGTAGCAGCAGCTTTATCTCCAGTAAATGTTATCAGTGTGGAAATAGAAGATGAAGAAGCAAAGAGCTGCAAAGTTACTGTTCCCGACAATCAGCTTTCATTGGCTATCGGAAACAAGGGTCAAAACGCCAGACTTGCTGCCAGACTTACAGGCTGGAAAATTGACATCAGACCTGAAAGCGGTTTTTACGGCGAGGATGAGGAGTAATATAAAAGATGGCAGAAAAGAAAATACCACTGCGTATGTGCATAGGCTGTGCAGAACATAAGCCAAAAAAAGAACTGGTGAGAATTGTAAAAAGTCCCGAAGGGGAGATTTTTGTAGATCTTACAGGCAGAAAAAACGGCAGAGGAGCGTATATTTGTCATAACGGAGAATGCCTTAAAAAAGCAAGAAAAACAAGAAAATTGGAAAGAACATTTTCCTGTGAAATATCCGATGAAATATATGACAGACTGGAAGGTGAGCTGGCTGGAAAAGAATAAATTTTTATCCATGCTGGGCATAAGCAAAAAAGCAGGTAAACTTGTAGCGGGTTATGACCCTGTTGAAGAAGCAATAATAAAAAAGAAAATTGTTATAGTTATTCTTTCAAATGAACTTTCCGAAAAAAATGGGGCTAAAATAAAAAAATCCGCAGAAAAAAACAATATTCCCGTAAAAGAGATTCCTTTTTCAATGGAGGAAATAGGCTGGGCTTTGGGGTCAAAACCCACCGGCATATTGGGAATATCCGATAATGGGCTTGCTCATATATTGGAAAAATCAGCTCTTTAACGGATGTGTTAATTAAAGATAACAGCGACAAAGGAGGCTGACATAAATGATAGATAAATACCGTGTTCATGAGGTTGCAAAGGATTTGAAAGTGTCCAATAAAGACATTATTGACTTTTTGGCAGAACATTTTCCCGATCAACCAAAAAAACATATGACAGCTTTAGAAGAAGAAGAACTTAATCTTGTGTTTGAACATTTTACTAAAAAAACACAGGTAGAAAATTTTGAGGAGTATTTTGCTATGGGTGAAGGAAAAACAGCAAAGAATATAGATAAACCGGTTAAAACCGAAAAAACATCAGAAAAGAAACCAAAGACAGAAACAAAGCCAAAAACAGAAAAGGCAGAAGTTAAGACAGAACAAAAATCCGAGGCTAAAACAGAACAGAAATTTGATAAACCATTCCAAAAATCTCAAAGCGACAAGCCTTTTAACAAGGAAAAACAAGGTGGATTTAACAAAGAAAGCAAGGGCGAGAGAACATTTAACAAAGACAAAGACTTTAACAAAGACAGCAGAGATAATAAATTCAGTGGTCAAAACAGAGGTGATAAACCTTTTAATAAAGATAAACAAGGTGGATTTAATAAGTTTGATAAGGGCGATAAGCCATTTAACAAAGATTTTGGCAAGGACAGATTTGACAAAGGCGACAAATACGATAAATTTGATAAATTCGGCAATGAAAGAAAATTCGGTGGAGAAGAAAAGAAAAAGAAAACTGTACATCCTGCCAATATGCCTAGAAAAACCAATCCTAATGTTGATACCAGCGAAACTAAAATAGTTGATTTGAGAGCCGCCAATGTAGATCTTGATAAATACAACGAAAGATATGAGCAAATTGCGCCTGCAATGAATACAAAGAACGATTATGTCAAAAAACAGAAGATCACACAGCGTTCTGCAAGAAAAGGCAAGCCAATGCTCTCCAAGAATGAAAAAGAGGCTGAAAAGCTGAGAAAACTGGAACTGGAAAGACAGAGAAGACAAAAGCTTGAAATTACAATTCCCGAAGAAATTTCCGTAGGTGATTTGGCATCAAGACTTAAAATTCAGTCCAGCGAAATTATCAAAAAACTTATGGGACTTGGTATAATGGCTTCCATAAGCGAAGTTATCGACTATGACACAGCAGCTTTGGTAGCTATGGAAATTGGTGCTAAAGTTTCCCCGGAAGTTGTGGTAACAATCGAAGAAAGACTTTTTGTTGACGATGAAATCGAAGATACAAACCTCCAGCCCAGAAGTCCAATCGTTGTTGTTATGGGACACGTTGACCATGGTAAAACTTCACTTTTGGACGCTATCAGAAAAACCAGTGTAACATCAGGAGAAGCTGGTGGAATTACACAGCATATTGGTGCTTATCAAACAGAAGTAAACGGCAAGAAAATCACATTCCTTGACACTCCCGGACACGCTGCATTTACATCAATGCGTGCAAGAGGTGCTCAGGTTACTGATATTGCAATTCTTGTAGTTGCGGCTGATGACGGTATTATGCCTCAGACTGTTGAAGCAATTAACCATGCTAAGGCAGCTAACATTGATATTATAGTAGCTATAAACAAGATTGATAAACCTACAGCTAATCCCGAAAAAGTCAAGCAGGAACTTACAGAATATGGTCTTGTTCCGGAAGAATGGGGCGGAGATACAATTTGTGTTCCCATTTCCGCAAAACAGGGTATAAATCTCGATCAGCTTTTGGAAACAGTACAGCTTGTTGCAGATATTAAGGAACTTAAAGCAAATCCTGACAGAATGGCAAAGGGAGCTGTTATAGAAGCAAACTTGGATAAGGGAAGGGGTCCTGTTGCAACTGTTTTGGTTCAGACAGGTACTCTCCATGTAGGCGATACTATTATTGCAGGTACTGCTTTGGGTAAAGTGCGTGTAATGCTTGATGACAAGGGAAGAAGAATCCAGGAAGCAGGACCTTCCACACCTGTAAGCATCACAGGCCTTGATAATGTTCCTAATGCAGGTGATACATTTAACGGTGTTGAAGATGAAAGACTTGCTAAGGAACTTGTTGATAAGAGAATTCATGAAGCTAAGGAAGAACAATTCAAATCTTATCAGAAAGTTACTTTGGATAATCTCTTTGACCACATTTCCGAAGGCGATATGAAGGAACTTCCCGTTATTGTTAAGGCAGATGTTCAAGGTTCCGTAGAAGCTGTAAAACAGTCTTTGGAAAAACTTTCAAATGATGAAGTAAGAGTAAGAGTAATCCATGGAGCAGTAGGTGCAGTAACTGAATCCGATGTTATGCTTGCAAATGCATCCAATGCTATTATTGTAGGATTTAATGTAAGACCTGACCCTATTGCAAAGGAAAATGCAGAACACGATAATGTTGATATTCGCCTTTACAGAATTATTTACGATGCTATTGACGAAATAGAATCGGCTATGAAGGGTATGCTTTCTCCTAAGTACAGAGATGTTGATTTGGGAAGAGCAGAAGTAAGAACAGTTTATAAGATTACAAATGTAGGTACTGTTGCAGGTTGTTATGTAACTGAAGGCAAGATTGCAAGAAATGCAAATATCAGAGTTGTAAGAGATGGTATTATTATTGCCGATGACAAACTTTCCAGCCTTAAGAGATTTAAGGATGATGTTAAGGAAGTTGCAAGCGGTTATGAATGTGGTATGACTTTGGAAAAATATAAGGACATAAAAGAAGGGGATTTCTTTGAAGCTTATATTGTAGAAGAATACCGTGAAGACTAATCATATTAAAATGAATTTATCCCTTTTATTTGCAGATAATAATATAGTATAAGAGTTTAAGGGGAATTTGATGTTTGTTAAAAGTCTGAAAATTCCCCCATAAACTTAAATTTGCATAATTGCTTTAGGCTACAAAAAAGCCTTGCAGAAAATTGTGTCAAAATGTAAAGTTACAGCCCTTTTTATGGGCAGGGAGGAAAATATGGCATCATTTAGACAGGACAGACTTGCCGAAGATGTAAAGAGAGAACTTACGGATATAATGCGCAGTTTAAAAGACCCCAGAATAACAGGGCTTTTGAGCATAGTCAGAGTGGAACTTAGCCGGGATTTGTCCTGGTGCAAAGTTTATATAAGCTCCATGGACGGAATAGAAGCTGCAAAAAATTCTGTTGTGGGACTTAATAATGCCGCAGGTTTTGTAAAACATGAAATTGGACAAAGACTGGATATGAGAAAAACACCTCAATTTAAATTCATTGCAGATGATTCTATTGAACATAGTGCAATGATAAATGAGAAGCTTAAAAAACTGCTTTAACAGAGGTAGAATTATGAGTGAATATATATCTTTGGATAAATGCTGTGAAATATTAAAAACCCTTGACAATGTTCTGATTCTAACACATAAAACTCCCGATGGAGATACATTGGGTTCAGCTTATGGCCTTATGGGGATATTTAAGCTTATGGGCAAAAAAGCAAGGGTTATATGCAGCGATGAAATACCAAAAAAATACAGTTATTTTACAGAAAAATTCACTGTGGAGGAATTTGAAGTTAAAAATATAATTTCCACAGATGTGGCAGATACAAGCCTTTTAGGAGAAAAGCTGCAGCAATATGCAGATAAAGTGGTATTGGCAATCGACCATCACCGCACTCACAAAGATTTTGCGGAAAATATATATGTGGATGCCGATTCCCCTGCTACAGCGGAAATTATTTATACCATTTCCGAAAAATTAGGGGTAAAATTGGATATTAATTCCGCTAACGCATTATTTACAGGTATTTGTACTGATACAGGTGGTTTTAAATTTGACAGTGTAAAGCCATATACCCATATTGTGGCAGCTCGACTTATGGAATTTGGCGCAGAAAGTGCAAAAATCAATAAAATTTTGTTTAATACTAAATCAAAAGAAAAATTAGCTTTGGAAACTAAAGTGTTAAATAACCTTAAATTTTATTTTGATAATACCTGTGCTTTTGCGGCAGTATTCCAAAAGGATATGGAAGAAAGCGGAGTTTCCGATGAAGATTTGGAAGGTGTGGCTTCTATTCCTGCAACTATAGAAGGGGTGGAAATAGGAGTTACACTGAAAGAAAAAGAGGGCGGATTTA
>JAHHUB010000220.1 GCA_020024175.1 Oscillospiraceae bacterium
CTAATTTTCCAAAGTTTTAAAAAAAAACAGAGGTTTTTCAATGTTTAACTTATGCAAATTGTATAAATTTGGAATTTATTTTAACTTAAATATATTATTTAAAAAGAAAAAAGACTACCGCTGTCGAAAGCGATAGTCCTTTGTTTTAATGATATGATTCTACTTTACATAAATGGAAACAGCAAGAACAATTAATGTCAAAATAATTACTGCTATGCCTGAACACTTAGTAATAAGGCTCAAAGTAGCTTCATTTGTCATGGTTCTGTTCTTATCAATGTATGAGTCGGATGAACCTCCGCCCAAAGCGTTAACACCATTTCCTTTTTGTTCTTGGAACATAACAGAAATAATAATAGCAATGTTAGCTGCCAGCAACAGTGCTCCACCGATAATTTCCCCAATTCCCATATTGTTAAACCTCCTGTTATACATCATAAATTATCTATTTTATAATAACACATTATAACCGATTTTTCAAGGGCAAAAGAATAAATTTACCATGTAATTTAAAAATTTAGGCTAAAATCATTATTTTGGATTTGGTTTTTGCTCTTTAATACTTGAAAATGAATAATTTTATTGATATAATAATAAAATAAGCATTTAAATAAAATGTTTATTCCATAAAAGAGATAATATTTTAATTAAATTCTGAGGCGGTATTTTTCTGTTTTTATTAAGGCTGTTATAAAATATGATATTTCGCTTTATGAATATGATTTCAATATACTCAATTCCAAATTAAATAAGGAGGTCGCTTTCGTGAAGAGAACCGAAATTAAATCAATTTACACATCCCAAAAAGAACTCGGCGGAAAACAAATCACCGTATGCGGATGGGTACGCACAGTAAGAGATGCAAAATCAATAGGATTTATTGAACTCAATGATGGCTCATGTTTTAAAAGCCTTCAAGTAGTTTTTGAGGATTCAAAAATAAATAATTTTAAGGAGATTGCAAAGCTCAATGTAGGCTCTTCTGTAGTTGTTACAGGCGAATTAGTGCTTACTCCGGATGCTAAACAGCCATTTGAAATTCATGCAGACTCCATTATGGCAGAAGGTACTTCCACCCCTGATTATCCTCTCCAAAAGAAAAAACATTCCGTGGAATATCTGCGTACAATCGCTCACCTTCGTCCAAGAACCAACACATTTAATGCTGTATTCAGAGTTCGTTCCGTTGCAGCTTATGCAATACACAAATTCTTTAACCAAAGAGGATTTATTTATGCTCATACACCTATAATCACAGGCAGTGATGCTGAAGGTGCAGGTGAAATGTTCAGAGTTACAACCATTGACCCTGCAAATCCTCCTATGACTGAGGATGGCAAAATTGACTACAGCCAGGATTTCTTTGGCAAAGCAACAAACCTCACAGTTTCAGGTCAGCTTTCCGCTGAATGTATGGCTATGGCTTTTGGAAAAGTTTACACATTTGGTCCCACATTCCGTGCTGAAGAATCTAACACTACAAGACACGCAGCTGAATTTTGGATGGTAGAACCGGAAATTGCTTTTGCTGACCTTGCAGATGATATGGATTTGGCAGAAGACATGATGAAATATGTTTTGGAATATATTATGGAACAATGCCCTGCTGAAATGGAATTTTTCAACAACTTCTATGACAAGGGACTTCTTGAAAGATTATCCCATATTATTACCACACCTTTTGTTCGTTTGACTTACACAGAAGCCATTGAACAGCTTGAAAAAGTTAAGGATAAGTTCCAATACCCTGTATACTGGGGATGCGACTTGCAGACAGAGCATGAAAGATACCTTACAGAAGAAATTTATAAAGCACCTGTATTCCTTACAAATTATCCAAAGGAAATTAAGGCATTTTATATGCGTTTAAATGATGACGGCAAAACTGTTGCCGCAACTGACCTTTTAGTTCCCGGTATCGGAGAAATTATCGGCGGCAGTCAGCGTGAGGAACGCTATGATGTATTGGTTAACAGAATTAAAGAACTGGGTATGAAGGAAGAAGACTATGACTGGTACCTTGACCTTCGCAAATACGGTGGCACAAAACACGCAGGCTTTGGTCTCGGATTTGAAAGACTGGTTATGTATGTTACCGGAGTAAACAACATCAGAGATGTTATTCCATTCCCAAGAACTACAGGCAGTGCTGAATTCTAACTTAAATATGCGGTAGTTTGGTTTCATACTGATTTACAAGTTTTGAATTTAATATGTGGTAAAAACTTTTTACCACAGGCAAATTAAATAAGGTAAAATCTCCGCAAAAAATTTTTATGCGGAGATTTTTACAATCAAAAAGGAGGTATAAAAATGAAAAAAATTATTGTTATTATGCTTTTAGCTATGTGTTTTATTACATCCTGCGATAAAGCACCAAATTCACAGTCCAGTTCAGAAATTATAAATGAAAGTTCAAATTCACAAAATAATTCCAAATGGGTACCGGGCTGATAAAATTTTATCTGCTGTAAGCAGAAAATATTTTAATTATTAAACAAATTTATATCCATTTTCTCCCATAAAAA
>JAHHUB010000221.1 GCA_020024175.1 Oscillospiraceae bacterium
GTGAATAGGAATTTATTAATACTTGGAGCAGGACAATATGGAACTGTTGTCAAAGAAATAGCCCAAGAACTAGGGTATTATGAAAAAATACATTTTTTAGATGATAACTTAAAAAAGGTTACTTCTAGTTATTATGAAGAAACTATTGGACAAACAAACGATCTAAAAAAATTATATCCACAGTATTTATACGCCATTGTTGCTATAGGAAATCCTGAAATTAGATTAAAACTTATAAAAGAAGCAGAAATGATAGGATATAATATACCAATTTTAATATCTCCAAAAGCTTTTGTTTCACAATCATCACATTTGGAAAAAGGTGTTGTGGTAGAACCTATGGCAACAGTTCATGCTAACTCTTTTGTGGGAATGGGGTCATATATCTCATCCGGAGCGGTTGTAAATCATAATGCAAAGGTTTCTACAGTATGTCACATAGACAATAATGCAGTTGTTATGTCAGGAGCTTTGGTTTTAGATAAAACTACTACAAAACCATGTGAGATAATATTCAAAAATTAAAGTAAATAATCTATTAAATAATAAAGAATTGAATAGTGCAAAAAAGTCATATATTAAACGATAGACAAAACAATATTCATTCAGGAGTAAATATGTATAAAAAATTTTTAAAACCACTTATTGATATTTTACTTTCTTTTATAGGAATTATTATTTTAGCAATCCCTATGGGTATAATTGCACTTGCAATATTTATAGATGACCCTGGTCCTGTTTTATTTAAACAAAAAAGGGTTGGACAAAAGAAAAACGGAAAAATTACATATTTTAAGTTAATTAAATTCCGTACAATGAAAATGTCCACACCTCATGATATGCCCACCCATATGTTGAGTAATCCAGAACAATATATAACCAGAATCGGAAAATTTTTGAGAAAAACAAGTCTTGATGAACTTCCTCAGATTTATCAAATTTTTACACAAAAGATGTCAATAATAGGCCCTCGTCCAGCCCTTTGGAATCAAGAAGATTTGATAGCCGAAAGAGATATGTATGGTGCTAATGATGTAAAACCGGGGCTTACAGGATGGGCACAGATAAACGGCAGAGATGAACTTGAAATTTCAGTTAAAGCAAAATTTGATGGAGATTATACTGATATACTGAAAAAAGGTGGATTCAAAGCTTTTGCAATGGATATTAAATGCTTTTTTGGAACAATTATCAGTGTTTTAAAGCATGATGGAGTTGTTGAAGGCGGAACAGGAGAAATGAAAAAGAAAGCTGAGAATATAAAATGATAAATGTGCTTATAACAGGAGCAAATAGTTATATAGGAATGTCAGTAGAAAAATGGCTTATGAAAGAGCCTAAAAAATACAGTGTAACCACTTTGGATATGACTAAACCAGAGTGGAGAGAATATGATTTTTCAAAATATGATGTGGTTTTTCATGTGGCTGGAATTGCACATGCTGATGTGGGAGATATAACTGAGGAGCAGAAGAAACTCTATTATAAAATAAATACTGATTTAACTGTGGAGGTTGCAGAAAAAGCTAAAGTATCAAATGTCAAACAGTTTGTTTTTATGTCATCCATGATTGTTTATTCAGGCTGTGAAGAAACATTTATTATGAAAGAAACAGAGCCGAAGCCACTTAACTTCTATGGAGACAGTAAATGGCAGGCAGAACAAAAGATAAGAATGCTCAAAACAGACAGTTTTAAGATTGTTATTTTAAGACCTCCTATGATATACGGAAAAGGTAGCAAAGGAAATTACCCAGAGCTTGCAAAAATTGCATCTAAAATGCCAGTTTTTCCTAAAGTTAAAAACAGGCGTTCAATGTTATATATTGATAATTTATGTGAATTTGTAAAGCTTATGATAGATAATGAAGAACAAGGAGTATTTTTTCCACAGAATGAAGTATACACAAATACATCAGAAATGGTTAAGATGATTGCAGATGCAAACAAGCATAAAATTTTGATGATCCCTGGATTTAATTGGGCAGTAAAGATTATGCAAAAACTACCGGGAAAAATTGGCAGACTGTCAAGTAAAGCTTTTGGGGATTTAATTTATGATATGAGTATGAGTGAATATAAAGATAATTACATAGTTAATACTCTGAAAGAATCAATAAAGTTGACGGAAAAATAACTATATCTTAAGGATGATAAATATTATGGATACAAATGATTTAATTTCAATAATTACGCCTTTGTATAATGCTGAAAAATACATAGGTGAGACAATAGAAATAGTTCAAGATCAAACTTATACAAACTGGGAAATGATTATAGTTGATGACTGTTCCACTGACAATAGTGCTAAAATAGTTAAATCATATATGGAAAAAGATGAAAGAATAAAATATTTTTTATTAGATAAAAACTCAGGTCCAGCTGTTGCAAGAACCACTGCTATGAAAATGGCACAAGGCAAATATATGGCCTTTTTAGATAGTGATGATATATGGAAACAAGATAAATTAGAAAAACAAATTAGTTTTATGAGAGAAAATAATTATGCTTTTTCTTGCAC
>JAHHUB010000222.1 GCA_020024175.1 Oscillospiraceae bacterium
GTTATTCATAGTATTTATAATAACACCCATAAGCACTTCAAATGCCGCAGAGGAGGAAAGACCGCTTCCCGGCAAAACGTCCGAAGTTACATAGGCGTCAAATCCCATAATCTTATGGCCTAATTGCTGAAAACGAGCTGCCACACCCTGAATAAGGGATTTTGTAGTTCCATAGTCTTTTTCATTGGGTTTTCCTATTGGGAGAGAAATTTCACATAGAGGGTAACCCTCTGACAAAACTCTGATGATATTTTCTCCGTTTGGTGCTACAGCAGCTTTAGTGTCTAAGTTTACAGCAGCAGCCAAAACACAGCCTCTTTGATGGTCTGTATGATTTCCCCCCAGTTCTGTGCGTCCGGGAGCTGAAAAAATCCATTTTGCATCTTTTTTAAAATTATTTTTAAAGTTTTCTTTTAATATTTCGTACATAGGATTTCACACCTTTTTAGTTTTATGATTTTTTGAAGGGTTATTTTACTTCAACAATTATAACATTGATATTTATATAAAACAAGGCAAAATAAAAAAGGTGTTTAAGAAAAACACCTTTTTTATGAAACCTTATGCGTGTGAAGCTTTTAAATAAGCACCCAATTTTTTGTCTTCGGTTTTGATATGTGCTATCAAAACCCCGATATGTGTATTAATGGCAGCCATATCGCTTACACTTGGACCGGAAGGTTGTATTTTGGAAACAATTTCTTTGAGTTTTGCTTTGTAGCTTTCATGAAATTTATAGTGGTTGTCCTTGTTTGGATAATTGCTTTGTTTTTGGAGCTGATCTTCATGGGAAAAGTGCTTATTTACATAATCCATAAGAAATTTAATTGTTGGTTCCAAAGCAGTTCTGCCTTTACCTTTAGAACATTCATCCATGAGTTTGTTTACAACTCTGAGGAGTTCTTTGTGTTCTGAGTCAATAATGGCATTTCCGCTTTCCAGATCTTTTGTGAATTCATACACCATTTTTTGGTTCCTCCTTTTATTTTATACAGATTTACTCTGTATTTTAAATTATACACCACAAAATTCATAAAGTAAATGTATATAAAAATATTTTTTTATTTATCTAAAATACAGCAAAAACATGAAAATATAATAATAATGTTGTTTTTTTGTAAAAAAAATGTTATAGTCAAATAAATAAGATATAGTAGTATTAATTGACATAATTGGACAGGAGAATAGCTATGAATAAGAAAATAATTCTGTTTGGCACAGTTATGATTGTATCACTGGCAACTTTGATGTCAGCAACCTTCATATTGCCGATTGATGGAATAGAAGAAAAATATTTTGTAATTTCAGATTACAGCAATATAAACAAATCAGACTCATCAGCAGATGAGGCATCAGAAGAACTGAGTTCATCAAATTTTGAATATGAAAGCTCGGAAGAAGAGACATCTGAAGTATCAGATACATCAGAAGAATCCCAAGTTTCCGAAGAATCCTCCGATGTTTCCGAAGAACCTGATAATAAAGAAAGCTCCGAAGAAGAATCATCATCAAAAGAACAACCCAAAAAACCTGAAGAAATGAAAATAAACGCAGCCGGAGATTACAGCGAAAAAGCCGATACACTGAAAGTTGAAATTTTATCAGGCGGAGTCAACCTGTCAAACAAAAATATAAACGGGGATTTAATTATTAAAGCTAAAAGTGGAAATGGCGACATAAACATCAGCAATGTAAATGTAAGCGGTTCAATATACATTGAATCTTTAGGCGGAAATATTAATTTTAATAATGTAACAGCTAAGGAACTGGGTATGGACCCGCAGAAAATCATACCTGTTGTCAGAATAAGTGGTTTTACTCAATTTGGCACCACATATATAAACAGCAGTTCAAAGCTTGTTCAGTCAAATCTCAGCCCGGATGCCAAGGGTTATGCTCATATAGGACTTGGTGGATATACAGGTCAGTCCATGCTTAAAATTGAGCTTGAAAAAATTACAAACACCAATATGACAGTAAATTATCCGGCAGATATAAATCTTTCTGATGGAACATATCTGAAGGAAGTATACGGCGGAAACCAATGCCGTTTCCATGGTTTGGGCAAGATTGTAAGCCTGTATGTTAATTCCAACGGAATTTCCCATGAGGGAAATATTGACAATATTTCTTACTTTGGCACCTTTGAAAAAGTTTTGAATACAAAGGAAGAACATATCTCTTCCAAGCCGTCTGAAAATTCTTCACAAAAACCCAGCTCCTCATCTCAGGAACAATCTTCGGACAGCCAGAGTGAATCATCTGAAAATCAGTCAGGCCAGACTGACGGTGAAAACAGCCAGACGGAAGTAAAGGAAAAAGTAAGACTTAAAGCACCAAAAATAGAAAGTATCTATTTTAATGATAATGACAGAGCTGCAGTTGTATTTAATGTTGTAGATAATGCGGAAAAATATTATATAGAAGTTCGTATAAATGACAAAAAAGTTGAAGGAAAATACATCATGCAAACTGATGCCAAGGATATATATTATGAATATAAAGGC
>JAHHUB010000223.1 GCA_020024175.1 Oscillospiraceae bacterium
GGCAAAAGCAGGTACAGGTGGTAGACTTTTCGGCGCTGTAACTGCAAAGGAAGTTGCAGAAAACATCAAAAAACAATATGGTGTTGATATTGACAAGAGAAAAATCACTTTATCAGCAGAAATTAAATCTTTTGGAGATTTTGGTGCTGAAATCAAGCTTTATACAGGTATTCAAACAAAAATGATTGTTTCCGTAGTTGAATAATACAAAGACGGGAGGGTATTTATGGATAATTTAAATGATATTCAATATACCTCATCAATGCCATATAATTTGGAAGCTGAACAGTCAGTTTTGGGAGCTGTTTTAGTGGATTCTTCGTGTTTGCCGGGGGTTATGGAATACCTGAAACCTGACAGTTTTTATAAATCACAGCACAGTGAAATTTTCTCCGTTATGACACAAATGTTTGTATCCGGCAAAGAAATTGATTATGTAACTGTTTTGGACGAAGTAAATAAACACGAAGTTTTTAAAGATGAAAATGAAGCTAAAATATATTTGTTTCAGCTTACACAAATAGTACCATCTGTTTCCAATGTGGAAAATTACGCTAAAATTGTAAAAGAAAAAAGCTATATACGAAGGCTTATAGAATCTTCAAGCAAAATAATTGAGCTTGCAAAAAATTCCGATGCTGATGCAGCAGAACTTTTAGAGATAGCTGAGCAGAAAATCTTTGACATCAGAAAAGGCAAAGATACCGGTGGTCTTGTCAGCATAAGCGAAATTGTAGCAGAAAGCTATGACAGATTTCAAAGACTTTCCGGAGATGACAAACAGGACTATATAGGACTTTCCACCGGATTTTCTGCCTTGGATCATGTTATAACAGGACTTAACAAATCGGATTTGCTGCTGATTGCTGCCCGTCCTGCTATGGGAAAGAGTGCTATTGCATTGAGTCTTGCCTCTAATGTAGCTTTGAAATCTCATAAAACCGTGGTTTTTTTCTCTTTGGAAATGAGCAATGAACAGTTGGTGTCAAGAATGCTGTCAGCAGAATCCTCAATTTCAAGCCAAAATCTCAAAACAGGTGAACTTAGCCAAAAGGAATGGATTAATTTAAGCCATGCCGCCCAAAGACTTACCAAAGCTCCTATTTATTTTGATGATACCGCAGGTATTACGGTTTCTCAGATAAAGGCTAAACTTCGCCGTGTTAAAGATTTGGGTTTGGTTATAATTGACTATCTTCAGCTTTTATCCTCAGGCAAAAGAAACGAAAACAGAGTTCAGGAAGTTTCCGAAATAACCAGATCACTTAAAATTATGGCAAAAGAATTAAATGTTCCTGTTATAACGCTTTCACAGCTTTCCAGAGGTCCTGAATCAAGAACTGACCACCGCCCCATGCTGGCAGATTTGCGTGAATCCGGTTCTATTGAACAGGATGCTGATATAGTTATGTTTCTTTACAGGGACGCATATTATAACCCTGACAGTGAAGAACAAAATGTGGCGGAAGTTATAGTGGCAAAAAACAGACATGGAAGTACCGATACAGTTAAATTGGCATATCAGGGTGAGTATACCAGATTTGCCAGCTTGGAGTCATACAGAAATGAAACATAAAATTACAGATACGATTGATAAATATCATATGATAAATGACGGGGACAGCATCTGTGTAGCTCTTTCGGGGGGAGCAGATTCTGTTGCTCTGTTTAATTATTTTACAGAAAATAAAAATATACTTAAATTAACTAATCTTTATGCCTGCCACTTAAATCATAATTTAAGAGGTGAGGAAAGCGACAGGGATGAAAATTATGTAAAAATGCTGTGTGCAGAAAATAAAATCGAAGTCTTTGTAAAAAGTGTTGATATAAATGCTCTTTGTGAAGAATACGGCACTTCTGTTGAAGAAACTGCCAGAAATGCAAGATATGATTTTTTTCGTGAAATTCATGAAAAATACAGTTGTAAAATTGCTACAGCTCACACTCTCAGCGATTCCATGGAAACTGCATTGTTTAATATGACCCGTGGAACAGGTACAAGGGGACTGTGTGGTATAACTCCTAAAAGAGATTATATCATAAGACCTCTTATACACTGTTCCAGACAGGAAGTTGAAAAATATTGCTGTGAAAATGAGCTTAGTTTTGTAACTGACAGCACTAACAATGAAGATATTTACACCAGAAACCGCATAAGACATGGAATAATTCCAAAACTATATGAGCTTAATCCCGCAGTTGAAAATGCATTTATAAGGCTTTTTGAACAGGAAGAAAGCGAGCAGTCCTATCTTGATATGCAAACTGACATAGCATATGATGAAGTAAAAAACAATAATGTTTTTATGAGAAATTCATTTATGCGTCTTCATAAAGCCATTGCATACAGACTTTTGGCTAAAATACTCAGCGAATACAACATAGAAGTCAGTTTTTTGAGATTAAAACTTCTGTATGAATATATTCTTATGGGTTCAGGTTCTGTACAGCTTAACAGAAATTTTTATCTTAAAGCAAACT
>JAHHUB010000224.1 GCA_020024175.1 Oscillospiraceae bacterium
GCTCGAAGAAATTATGGCGGAGAGTATCGTTGGATAAAAGAAGAGCAGCAGCCTATTTTAATTGCTGGTATACCAGATTTCGTTGTGTCGATCAAAGCATGGCAGAAGGTTAAAGCTCGTATAGTAAATGGCAAAGAAGATAGTATTCCATTTTATATCTCCGGATACAAAGAACATATCCAACACGGTGAAAATGAAAAAGGATATTCTGTTACAATTATATAACTTTTCTCTGAATCAGTTTTACCAGCGGTCATGCTCCCCAGTATGACCGCTTTTCCATACCATTTTATGCGGTATAATCTTGCTTTTGGAGTGCATTGCCTTCGGTTTTCAGTACCTTCATCATCTTATCTGTTATGGTAGCGCTGATGTTCTCATTGAAAAATCCTAACACAACAAAGACAGAGTTGCCAATGTGAATCTTAGTCACGCTGTTGGGGAGTATGTCTGTATAGCAGTAAAATGTGCATTTTGATTCTTTATGATTTGGTAAAATGGTGGATTTTGACAGTAGGAATATTATGAGTGTAATTGAAAAATTCATATTTTATTGTCACTTCCTGTTTCTTCTTTGAACGCTTGACATCACAATATTTATATGCTATTCTAAGTGCAGAATTTCTTATTTAAGGAGTGTATTTTTATGGCAAAAAAATATGATTTAACCACACAAGAGCTGCTGACTTATCTGCATCAGTTTGAAGACTGTGAATTCAATGAACCATTCACCGGCTTTTCTGAAGAAGAAATCTCTGCTGTGGAACAAAAGTATCAGATCAAATTCCCTGCATTCTATAGAAATTATATGTTAAGGTGCGGACAGCATCCAATAAACAACACCCAAGACTGCATCTGTCCACCAGATGAAATTCTTAGTAATTATGACTATCTATCAGACGATATAGATGAATATGCAGATGAACTCGCTGAACTAACTGAAAACGAGATCAAGGAAGCATGTAAGGAAAACAAGATTTACCAAATTTGTCAGTTGCCACAGGAACAATGGCATACCATTATGCCAGAATATATTTTGATTGCCTGTGAAAACCAAGGGGTTTGGAATGCAGGATATCTGCGTAGCGATTTGGAAAAGGGCATTTCCAATCCTCCTGTATATATTTCCACACAAGATGACTTTATTACATTTGAAAAGGCTGCTGAAAATACCGAGGAATTTCTCAAATCTATTTTCTTTATGGCGATTTGGTGCATGGGTGACAGCGTAATGTCTTTTGAGGAAAAAGATGAGGTCACCAATGTTTTACAGGCACATGGGATTGATCTCTCTTTGGCAGAAAAACAGGGAATCAACCTCTGTTTAGATACAGAAACCAATATCCTCTATGCCTGTGCAGTGAAAGGCTCTAACCTTGTATGGTTGCTAATTGTAGGCGAAGATGAGGAAGATGACGAGGATGAGGATGAAGAATACTAATCGGTGAAATGTAAATATGCTTTTTGCATTTACAATAAACCACAGCTTCAGTCTGAACTACACCCCATTTGTTAGATGGTATGATAAACTATCTAACAAATGGGGTAATTTTTATGTCAAAAACAATACTATAGAATGAAAAATAAAGAAAAACTATACATCAGCGAAATGTGATTATGAGTATATGAAGCTTGGGTTATGACAGTAAGAATTTAGACCCTATTATTTGTTATTTTATGATGACAGTTTTACAGTGTCAAAAATTTTTGGTAGAAAACCTGCCCTTAGAAAATACACTTGATGAACTATATAAAACTTTTTTGGATACTGCTATATAGATATTTTTAGCTTCACACACCAGAACTTGCTCACCTAATATTAGATGCAGAGTGTGATACTGTTTTGAGTTGTGGACAAATTTGCACAGAAACTGCACTGGGCTTACAGCTAATTAAAGAATTTACTAGGCATATCCATTATGGTAAAGATTATTACAAATACATGCTTACAACAGAGAATATTTGGGGAAATGCTGCCATTGAATACGTTATATTTACCTTTTATCCTAATTTGTCAGAAGATATAAAACCCAAATACCATATCTGTGATTTGATTGCACACATCCCGTAAAAACTGTTTCGGTTAGATGATTACTGATCTTGTATACCTATTTTATGCGGTATAATCTTGCTCTCCAAAACTTCCGTACTTCCCATCACTTCCATCCACCGCTTTTTTGGGAAATAGCAAACGACAAATTTTCTCTTGACTATCAAAAATGGGCATAAAAAAGCAGGAAACTTTGAAAAAGATTTCCTGCTGGATATGTGACCATGAGGCATGAATTTGATGTTTTTCTGATAATAACTATTGAAAAAAGTCCGATAATGAGTCAGTTATTTTATATTCTTCATTATCTATGCCATTGAAACAAGTAATCACCCTATCACTCTTTATAATGTATGGACAGCCTGCACCATCATCTGAAAATATTGTGCCTTTTATTCCATAATTTTCA
>JAHHUB010000225.1 GCA_020024175.1 Oscillospiraceae bacterium
ATAAAATACCAGCAGCTAAAACTTGTAAATAAACATAATCAGCTTTTTTAATTAATTGGGGATTGACAAAACTTTATTATTGTATCATAATTTATGGTATAATATAACATAAAATGTAAATTTTACCTATTATGTAATTTTAATCACAGGAGGAATAAATATGCTGCTAAGCGAAGGAACTACAGGCAGTTGTGTTGAAATTCAGGATATGATGCTGCCTGCTCACATTGAAAAAAGACTGGAAGCTTTGGGGATGACACCCGGCAGTACAGTTACAATATTAAACAGCAAAAATCATGGTGTTCTCATTGTAAAAATCAGAGGAACCAGGTTTGCTTTGGGAAGAAATATTACCCAAAATATAACAGTGAGGTAGTACACAATGAAGGAAGATCTTACCATTGGATTTATCGGAAATCCTAATTGTGGGAAAACCACTCTTTTTAATGCCTACACAGGTGCTGATTTAAAAGTTGCCAACTGGCCCGGAGTTACTGTGGAAAAAGTTGAAGGTAATATAAAAATTCAAGACTTAAATATAAAACTGGTTGACTTACCGGGCATATACAGCCTTACTTCATACACTATGGAAGAACAAATATCACGACATTTTATTTTAAGTGATGAAGTGGATATAATTATTGATGTAGCTGATGCTTCCGCTTTGGAACGCAATCTTTATCTGACATTACAACTTATGGAACTGGGCAAACCTGTTATTCTGGCTCTTAACATGATGGACATTGTACAAAAAAGAGGTATGAAAATAGATACATACCGCCTGTCAGAAATACTGAATATAGCTGTTGTGCCTGTTTCTGCCAGAAAACGAACAGGACTTGATGTACTTCTCAATACAGCAGTTCACCACAAAAACAAAACACTTATTTGTAATTACAAATATTCCTCAAGTCATATACATAGTCGGCATTTTGAATATACCATAATATACAATAACAAAATTGAAGATAAAATTGATATTATTATTATGGAGCTGAAAGATAAATACCCCCATTTGGAAAATTACCGCTGGTACGCAATTAAACTTTTGGAACAGGATAGGGAAATTACAGAAAAATATCCTGTTAATCTGCCATCTGTAATTGACCGAAATTATGAATCCCATATTATCAATGAGAAATATGATTTTATTGAAAAAATTGTTGATGAAGTTCTTATGAATAAATACAAACAGGATGCCCTGACTGAAAAAACAGATAAATTTCTCACTCATAAAATCTGGGGTATTCCTATTTTCCTTGGAATTATAGCTTTTGTATTTTTCCTTACCTTTACAATAGGCGACTGGATAAAAGGATTTTTTGAAATATGGGTGGGAAATTTATCTGCTGTAACTTCAGAAATAATGTCATCTCTTGGTGTCAGCAATATTTTAATCTCCTTAATTACCGATGGTATTATTGCCGGTGTAGGAGGAATTTTATCATTTCTTCCCAATATTTTTATTCTGTTCCTTGCCCTTGCCATTCTTGAAGACAGTGGCTATATGGCAAGAGTTGCCTATGTAATGGAGGGCATTATGAGTAAACTTGGCCTTTCGGGACGGGCATTTATCCCCTTGATACTGGGATTTGGCTGTACTGTTCCTGCTGTTATGGCTTCCCGCACTTTAGAAAACCAACAAGACAGATTTAAAGTCATGCTTATAACACCGTTTATAAGCTGTAGTGCCCGTTTGCCTATTTATATTTTGTTTGCTGAACTTTTCTTTAAAGACTATGCTATGCTGATTGCCTATTCCATGTATATAATCGGACTTTTGACAGCTATTGGAGTTGCAGGCATATTTCATCTTATTGACAAAAAGGAATCATGCAATTATCTGCTTATAGAACTTCCGGAATATAAATCTCCCGATATACACACCATTTCCATTTATGTTTGGGAAAAGGTTAAAGACTATCTTACCAAAGCCGGTACCACAATTTTTATAGCTTCTATTTTAATGTGGATTATCTTAAACTTCGGACCCACAGGCTACACTGACAATATGTCCGAAAGTTTTGGTGCTATTATAGGGCATCAATTAGTTCCCATATTTACTCCTGTAGGACTTGGTTTCTGGCAAATTGATTTGGCTCTTTTGGCTGGTATTTCTGCTAAAGAAGTTGTTGTTTCAAGCTGTACTGTATTGTTCGGAATTTCCAACATCAACTCACCAGTGGGAATAAACACTATGTCTGCCGTTTTGGAGGCATTGGGATTTGGACAGCTTAATGCACTTTGCATGATGATATTCTCATTACTGTATATCCCCTGCATTGCTGCTTTGGCAGTAATAAAGAGAGAATCAGGCAGTGTAAAATGGATGTGTTTCAGTGCATTATTCCAATTTACTGCAGCATGGATTATGACATTCATTGTTTACCATATAGGGTTATTATTGATTTAATATAAACACCCCTTACTTTATAATAGAAAGTAAGG
>JAHHUB010000226.1 GCA_020024175.1 Oscillospiraceae bacterium
TATTTACTGAAGATGAAATTGGTGCAATATTCAGAGGTTCTCAGGTTATTATTGTAGGCGATAGTAATCAGTTACCACCTACTAATTTTTTCTCGGCTACTACAAATAATCTTGATGGTGACTATGATATAGATGAGAAAGAAGATAAAATTGATATTGTGGCTGATTCTGTACTGGAAGAAACAGCATCAGTATTGCCTAATAAAGGCATTATCGCAGTAAACATGAAAGCTTAATTGCCTTTTCAAATAGAGAAATATACAAAAATAACCTTATTACTTTTCCAAACAGTGTTATGAAAGTTGCTGATAAGGGCGTGTAATATGTATATGTTGGAAATGGATATTATGAAGGTGGGGGCAAAAACTGCAACATTTTAGAAGCTCAAAAATGTGTGGCATTAGTGACAGAGCATATAAAAATCATCCTGACCGTTCTCTTGGAATTATTGCATTTAGTGAAAAACAGCAAACTGCTATTGAAAATGTTATTATTGATTTTAGAGAAAGAACACTAGAATATGAGTGGTTTTTGATGAGTCTAAGGATAAACTATTTTTTGTTAAAAATCTTGAGAATGTTCAAGAGGATGAAAGAGATACTATAATATTTAGTATTTGCTATGCAAAAGATAAAAGTGGAAAAATGTATATGCGTTTTGGACCACTTGGACATTCTAGTGGAGAACGCCGTCTTAATGTTGCAATTACCAGAGCTAAATGCAATGTGAAATTAGTGGGTTCTATTTTCCGTCTAATATTGACCTTAACAGAATAAATTCTGAAGGTGTGCGTATGCTTCGTTCATATATTGAGTTTGCAATAAAAGGAGAAAGCGTATTAAAACCAATAGAAAAAGAATAAGTGTTTGAAACTGTTTATGATTTCTGTGATACTGTATCAAAGTTTTTGGAAGATAACGGATACAAAGTAAAAAAACAAGTTGAATGTTCAGATTATAAAATTGATATAGCAATTGAAAATCCAAATGTTGCTGGCGAATTTGTTGCAGGTATAGAATGTGACGGTATATCATATATGAAAGCTTAAACTGCTCGTGATAGAGACTATTTAAAAACAGTTCTTGAAAATATGGGATGGAATTTATATCGTGTATGGTCTACTGAATGGTATCGCAATCCAGAAACTGAACGCAAAGCATTGCTGAGTTTAGTTCAGTCTGTTTTTGATAGAAACGATAATGTTATTCATAATTTTAAACAAAAACGCAACAGTAATAAATTCTGAAATTGGACAAGCAACTGCGATTAACCCTACTATTGTAACAACTGAAAGAAAGCTGGAAAATGGAATTATTCTTGTAGACAAATACTAAACTATTAAGCCTATAAATGCATCCACAGGTGAAGCAGACCTTTATGTTTGCAGGTATAATGATAAAGAATATGGTGGAAAAATGTATCGTCGTCAGCATGCAGTTAAACCAGAAGTTGTAAAGGTGTTAAAATCTATTGATTCTCCTTATGTTGCAGCTTTGTTTAATACTGGTGTATATAATGATTTACCGTTTGAGATTATACCTTATTATAAAAACGTAAGTTTACAAGGCAGAAAGTTTAGTTTGGAAGAATTGAAAAAAACAATAATTCCTTGCATTAACGAGGCACTAAAAGTTTTGCATCAAAATGGTATTATTCACAAAGATTTGGAACCTTCAAATATTATGTTTATGGATGATAATACGAGTGTTGCAGTTATTGATTTTGGTATAAGCTCTTTTGTTGAACAAGGCAACACTGTTTTGGTGACAAAGATAGGAATGACACCAGAATATTCTGCCCCAGAAACATTTAGAAATCTATTTTTGGAAGAGTCTGATTATTATTCATTTGGTATTACGCTATATGAGTTATTTTTAGGCTATACTCCATATAAAAATATTAATGCAGAGGAAATTGCAAAATTTACTGCTGTACAGCGTATTCCTTTTCCAAAAGATATGCCAGAAGAACTAAAAGACCTTATTTCTTCTGTAACATATTTTGATATTACCAATCGTAACAAAAAAATAATCCAAACAGAAGATGGACTTATACAGAAGTTGATAATTGGTGTAAAGGTAGAAAACAGGTACTTCCAGGAGAGGGAATAGGTTTTGGTGCAGGTAAGGTTATGCCTGTATATACATTTTTGCAAAAAGACTACAAGGATATTCCTTCTTTGGTTACAGCTCTTGCAAGCAATAGGGAAGACGGAAAAACAGCTTTATCGTGGATTATTGTCAAATTACTTTAAAAATTTCAATATTGAAATTGCAAACTATTGCATAAATGCCGAGGAAGAAGCAACACGCACCACAGGAAAAGATGATATTATTTTTGGGAATTTACTGTATAAGATTTATCCAGAACTAAATGGATTTTATTGGATGGGACAAATTTATGAGTCATTGCCTGCATTAGGTCGTGA
>JAHHUB010000227.1 GCA_020024175.1 Oscillospiraceae bacterium
AAGGCTCTTACAGCTAAGTAGTATTTAATTTTAGTGTAAGATTCTTAAAACTTACATACATTCAGGCGGATGTTTAAAAAGTAGTTTAATAAATTACAATTTATAACATCTGTCATTGTAGTGTTGACTAAAAAATCGGACACTATCAAGATTTTTATCTTGATAGTGTCTGTTTTTTTATTACAATAAGCAATATTGCTGATTTGCATACTTACACATTAAAAAAATGATATAAGTTTTTTATGAAAAAACAACTATTTAAACTGGTATAGTATAATGAAAACTGTCTAATCAAGGAGAAAAACATAACCGGCTTTATAAACAATGGATTATATGATATAGTTTACTTAAAGGCTCACAGATAAAATAAACAACATTTCGGAAAAGGAATATTTTTAGTAAAAAATATCAGAATTTACTTTGTTAATTATTATATGTTTTATATTAACAGATTGCAGAAAATTAAAGTCTGACAATTCTTCTGATTCATCTGAAACAGCCATTTTTTTATCAGGGGATAGAACTGTTTTGAATGATTCTCAGGAAGAATTATATTGGATACCCAATTTTCACAATGAACTGGATAAATATGAATATGTCTACATGGATTTGGATGGGGATAATGTTAAGAAAATGATTATTCAAAGAATAAATGACCCATGTGGATAATAATGGTGTGTTTCATTTAGAGGATGCTCATTTGTTTTGTTGGAACAGTGATGGAATGGAAGGCAGCTACTGGGATTATCCGCTTTGTGACGGAACTATGGTAAAGTAATACGATTTTAATGTCATATCAGTATATACTGTTTTCCGTTACATATCCAATGGTGAAACAGAGAATATTACCAGTTTGTTTGTAGGTGAAGAATTAAACCAAGAGGGTCATATATACTATAAAATAGACGGTTATAAAGTTAGCAAATCAGTATTTGACAGGAAATTTAATATACTTATATCAAGTAAAATGCTGGACCGTTCAGAGTGGATAAAAATTAAATAACAGGCAAAACTGCACAAAGCGAACAATGAGAGTTATTAGTTTATATTTGCCGGCATTATTATACTTATTTTAGTGGTCTGTTTTGGATAAAAATAATACATAATATTTTCTATCAGGTGTGTGTTAAACACATAGGCCGCTATAAGAAGAAAATAAGCCGTCTATGCTTTATTTATTGGTGTTATGGAGGGATTACCGTTTGCACTATTTACAGCGTATATAGGCGGCATATTGACTGTCTGCAAAGGTTTTAGTTAATTAACATAAACAAAGTGCTGAATATAATAAAAAAATCTTGCAGAATCTGAAAAAACAGACATGGATTTTACAAATCAGTTAGACTATGCTGACTTATACACTTTAATGCTGTGCCATAAATAAAAATTGTGATATTATTTAATAATTTTAGTTTTACACAAGACTTGTAATTGTTGCACTTACAGGAAAGCAGCTTTATCAGCATAAATGATTCTTTGATTTTATGTGTCTTTGAAATTTAAACAGTTTTTCAAAAAACGCAGGAAAAGAGAGCAAATCAATATTTGCCAAATAAAAAAACCGAACCCATCTTCCACAAGGAAGCTTGGTTCGGATTTTTTGTGTTTGGTGCGGGTAACAGGACTTGAACCTGCACAGCCTTGCGGCCATTAGAACCTGAATCTAACGCGTCTGCCATTCCGCCATACCCGCATATAATGGTGTATAACCAATTACTTTAAGATTATACACCATTATATAGAATTAGTCAAGACTAATTTAAAATATAAATATTAACCATCCTTCTGCCGTTTAAGCAGCTTTCCGCATAAGTTTCATAGAAGAGGTCCACATCTATAATATTCTGCATAAGACCTGTGCCAGTGTCAGCAGCAACAGCATAGCCATAAACAAAGCTGTTGTCGGGAGAGGTTATATACATATGGGTACCATAGGGGATTTTATTTGGATTTGTTGCAACATAACCATAAAAAAGTCTCATACCACTAGCACCTCTTGCTTTTGGACCTGAACTGTAACCTGTGGCAATTTGGTTGGTTAAAACATATTTATATGAAGTGGGGACACCGTTTGAATCTAGGGAATATCCTAAATCCAAATCGGAAATTGGGGCACTGTTTTTTCCTACAAGAATAACAGTGTCAGTGGGATTAACAAGAATATTTTCTTCAATAAGGTTTTTTTCCACAACTTTGCCGTTAACAGTTTTAACTTCATAAACGGATTCCAAAGATCCTTTTGAGCCGTAATTTAGAGTTTTGCTGGATCCGTTTTTTAAAAGACTGCTTTCCTTGTAAACAATAGGACTTTGAATTTCCGAAGTTTCCCTAACTTCTGTTGTAATAAGTCTTGCTACTGAAATATGGTCGTTTTCAGATACTTCTTTTTCCAGAGGAAGATTTACTACATCAC